>JBFYPO010000082.1:0-2903 GCA_041303215.1 Asinibacterium sp.
GCCCTGCTTTCCGTCCCAAAACAATTGATAATCAAGTCCATCTGAATGACAATTTGAGGTGCACATTTTGCCTGATATTGACCAAAATGAATCGTTAGAAGGTTTAAATCCCTTCTTTTGATCTTCATTTTACACGAAATCGTACCTTTATGAAAATTATTTCTATGAAAAGTACATTCAAACATAGCGTACGCCTTTTGGCCATCCCGTTTTCTATTTTTTTAGTGGCTTGTGGCAATAACACGCCAAGCGAAGCAACTACAATGGATTCGGTGACAACTGTTGCAACTACTGACTCAGCGGTTTCTTATGACATCAGTTTAGTACAAAACAAAAAAGATCCCACTTGTGGTATGCCTGTAACAGCTGGTATCAGCGACACAGCACATTATGACAATAAAGTATTAGG
This sequence comes from Asinibacterium sp., assembly GCA_041303215.1. GTDB lineage: Bacteria > Bacteroidota > Bacteroidia > Chitinophagales > Chitinophagaceae > Sediminibacterium. The sequence goes on from JBFYPO010000082.1 coordinate 410, forward strand.
TTTCTGCTCTCCAGGTTGTAAAGAAGAATTCTTGAAAAATCCGAAAGCAAATATTGCTGCAGCAGAAATGCAATAAAATAGGCTCAACTAAAAATGCCCTCTTGCAGTTTTGACTTCAAGAGGGCATTTTTATATAGTTTACTTCTATTTAATTGATAAGGACGTAAGTACTATTAACTAAATAAATAATTGATATCTTCTTTGGTTAAAGATTTTACAAATCCATCCTCGTCCGAAATCAATTCTTTTGCCAAAGATCTTTTTCGATCCTGCAATTTTAAAATTTTATCTTCCACCGTATCATTACAGATCATACGATAAGCAAAGATGTTTTTAGTTTGTCCTATACGATGTGTTCTATCAATAGCTTGCTGCTCTACAGCAGGGTTCCACCAAGGATCAACAATATAAACATAATCGGCTGCTGTTAAGTTCAGTCCAACTCCACCCGCCTTTAATGATATTAAGAATACGCGACAGTTTGGATCATTTTGGAAACGATCAATTGCTTTTTCTCTTTCTTGTATGGTACTACTTCCATCAAAATATTCATGATCAATACCCAATTTCGTCAACGCTTCTCTAATTAATCCCAACATGCCAAGGAACTGTGAGAAAACTAAGGCTTTATGTTGACTTATATTTTCTACAATCTCTCTTGTTAATTCTTCTAGTTTAACAGACTCATTTGGATAAGATTCATCCTTGATAATCGCAGGGCTGTCACAAATTTGGCGCAATTTCATCAAGCCTTGTAAAATAGACAATTGTGCTTTTTGCACCCCTTTCTCTTCGACCAAGCCCATTAATTTATCGCGGTAATCATTTCGATATGCTTCATATATTTTTCGCTGTGCAGCACCCATTTCACAGTATAAAACCATTTCTTGTTTTTCTGGCAAATCCTTTGCCACTTGCTCTTTGGTTCTTCTTAAGATAAATGGAAAAACAAATTTACGCAAGTGCTCTTTTTGTTCTTTCTCATCAAACTTATCAATTGGCATAGAGAAATTGTGCTTGAAATACTCCACCGAACCCAACATACCTGGATTCAAGAAATTCATTTGAGCATAAATATCAAACGTATTATTCTGCAATGGCGTACCGCTCAAACATAATTTATTAGCAGCTTCTAATAAGCATGCTGCCTTAGTCACTTTGCTCGTTGGATTTTTGATCGCCTGACTTTCATCCAAAATCACATAGTCAAATTTTACTTCTACAAAGTTTTTGATATCACTTCTTAAAGTGCCATACGTAGTGATAATCACTTCGACAGACTGATCCGATAACTTTGCCTTATTTCTTGTCCCCCCATGATGGATCATGAAACTTAAACTAGGCGTGAATTTTTTCAATTCATTCTGCCAGTTAAATAATAGTGTGGTTGGACAAACTACTAAGGCTAAAAGTTTACCTTGTTTTTCTTTTAAATGTTGTAAGAAAGAAAGGGTTTGAATGGTTTTACCCAATCCCATATCATCGGCTAGTATACCACCCCAACCCACATCATGCAAATAGTTCAACCATTGGAATCCACTTGCCTGATAAGGCCTTAAAATTGGATCCAAATGGGCAGGCGGCTTCACATCTGCAATGGTATAATGCGCCCTTATTTTTTCAAATTTTTCTTCTAATTGAAAAATCAATTCTTCCTCATCACGTTGTTGGTATAATTCATCTAAAACTGAGAAGTGGTATTTACTTAATTTTAAATTATCTGTTTTACCCTCACCCACTTTAAACAATAGGGCATATTTATTTAACCATTGTTCTGGCAACACCCCTAAACTACCGTCTTTTAAAGGCACAAACTGTTGCTTATTCATTAACATCGTTTTGATGTCTTGAATGCTAACTTTTTGAGCACCGAATGAAATTTCAACTTTCGCATCAAACCAATCTGTATTACTACTAATATAGAGTCTTGTGGTTGGCTTAGCCGTGTTAAATTTAAATTGCTTCAATTGCTCCGTACCAAACAATGGAATTTGCTTCTCCTTCAACGTGTCTATAAATAAAAAGAACCAATTGTTTTTTAACACTTCTGCGCCCTTCAATGCCAACACATTGCCTTCATTTGGTCTTATAAATCCAGAATGCAATTGCTCTATAAGGCCTACCAATTGTCTTTCTGCAGCTAAATCTCTTTCTAAGATCATCAATTTATCCCCCAGTTGCTGAATCACAGATGGACCATCCTCTTTTTGTACCACAATGTCTTGATACACAAATAAGGGTTCAAAAAATAAGTAATCTCCTTGCTCTTTCAACAATATCTGCAATTGAGGCTTAACCCCTTTTACTTTTTCTTGAGAAACATGCTCTAAAGCAACTTTGTAGTGTTTAGATAAAGGCAATACAGTGGACTGTAAATAATTAGGCCAAGCTTTTGCAGACACTTTTTCAAAACCTTTAGGTAAAAATTGTTCCACCCAATTTAAGTCTGCTCTATTTTTCCAATAAAAAAATTGCTGGTCCTGCTGAAACAGAA
>JBFYPO010000083.1:0-5467 GCA_041303215.1 Asinibacterium sp.
GGAATTATGTTGGATGTGCCTCTGGCACTTGTGCCATTACGTCTAAGCCGATCAATAGCACTCTTTACGGCGCATTAATGGGCTATTTAGTCGCTGGAATGTTTCAAAAAAATGTTAAATAGTTTTTTTGAGTTAAACTATTGACTTAATGGCTTGTCTTAGATGAAAAATAGCCATTATGCGTGTACAAGCAACACTTTCTGTTTTCTTAATTATAGGCATCTTCACCATTATTGGTTGCTCAAAAAATGACGACATCTCCGTTATTTCTTCTCCAACATCAAATACTGGGACTTCAAATAACGCAACAGACCCATACAGTGCAATTAAAACTGCATTTGGCATAGCAATTGACCCTATTAATCTAGAAAACTATGCCAATCAGATTAAGCCAGTCTATATTGTAAAAACTAATGTGTCGGCAAATAGTATCACCGATAAAACAGCCACATTGGGCAGGGTCTTATTTTATGATAAAAATTTAAGCATTAATAATACCATCTCATGTGCAAGCTGTCACAAACAAAATTTTGCATTTGGTGACACCGCTGTCGTAAGTGAAGGAGTAGAAGGCGGATTAACCATTCGACATTCTATGCGTTTGATCAATACCAGATTCGCAAATGAAGCAAAGTTCTTTTGGAACGAGAGAGCAGCTAACTTAATGGCACAAACAAGTATTCCTATACAGGATCATCTTGAAATGGGTTTTAGTGGAACAGGAGGCAGAGGTAATTTAAACACCCTAACTAGTAAGCTTAGTATCATTAACTACTACAAAGAATTATTTAAATTCACCTTTGGAGATACCGTGGTCACTGAAAATAGGATTCAAACCTCATTGGCTTCATTTATCAATAGTATTCAGTCATTTGATTCAAAATATGATATTGGAAGAGCACAAGTGAATAACGATAATCAACCCTTCCCCAATTTTACTGCACAAGAAAATCAAGGCAAAAATTTATTTATTACTGCACCTGTTTTTAATGCAGCAGGCTTAAGAACGACAGGTGGATTAGGATGTAATGCATGTCATAATGCACCTGAATTTGATATTGATCCCAACACTTTAAACAATGGCATAATCGGTATAGCAAATAGTTCTACTGGCATTGACATTACCAATACTAGAGCATCTAGTTTAAGAGATATCACCAATGCGGCAGGTGTAGTCAACACGCCCATGATGCATACAGGCGTTTTAAGAAGCTTGAGGGCAGTGATCAACCACTACAATACCATTAACTTGAATCCTAGAAATACCAACTTGGATCCTAGGTTAAGGCCTGGAGGTAATGGTCAAAATTTAAACGCAACAGAAGCGGAAATTGCCGCAGTAACAGCATTCATGCAAACCTTAGGAGGTACCAATGTGTATGTCAATAAAAAATGGAGTAACCCTTTTTTAAATTAATTTAAATGCGGCTATCATTTCTATTGCTGTCAATGCAAATTCATTCCCTTTATTCATTTTATCTAAAGCTGCCCTTTCGTAAGCAAGTTCTTCATTTTGAGTCGTTAAGATTCCAAAGATCACAGGTGTGGTGTAGGTAGATGCGATGTTAGCAAAGCCTTGTGTTACGTATTGACACACATATTCATAATGATCTGTGTCCCCTTTAATGATTGCGCCAATTACAATAATACTATCATATTTTTTAGCCTGTATTAACTTGTTTGAGAATACAACTGTCTCCACAGCACCAGCACACTCAAATAGCTCAAAGTGTTGATTTTTATTTTCAAGCGTTTCTATACATCCTGCTAATAATAAATCCGTGATGTGTGCATTAAAATTGGCTTTAACAATAGCAATCATTTTTATAAATTTAAATGGTGGTGGGCAAATTGAACTTTGTCTTGTAAGTATTTCTTATTTTCATCCGTAACAAATGCAGGCGTAGATAGTGTTTCAAAAATGAATCCTGAAGTTGCTACTGCATTCTCTTTTTCTGGATTATTAGTGATGAATTTGAAATGATTGACATTTAATAATTTAAGGATCTCTATTGCATCTAAATAGTCTCTACCTTCTGCTGGTAAACCAAGACTTGTATTGGCTTGAAACGTGTTCTCCCCATTAGCTTGTAAGGCATAGGCGGCAATCTTATTCCCAATACCAATACCCCTACCTTCATGTCCTTTTAAATATATTAAGTAACCATGTCCATTCGCCGCGATACTTTGTAAAGCAAAATTTAATTGTGCTTTACAGTCACATTTTACACTCCCAAAAACATCCCCCGTCAAACATTCACTATGAAATCGCACATAGGGTTGATTAGTTTGCTGAGCCGTCATGGCAAGCACTACATGTTCTATAGTAGAACTTGTATTTTTAAAAACTTTGATTTCAAATAATCCAAATTCAGTAGGCAAAGCAGCAGACGAAACTAATTCAATTGGCGTATGATGTGTTTTACTCAAACTAGATTCGGCTTGAATAGGACCATCCAGCTGCTCTTTTCTGTAATCAAGGATCTGTTGAATGGTAATCATTTTCAATTGATGCTTTTTTGCAAATAATTTCAAGCCCTCTCTTCTTAACATATCCCCGGCCTCATCCATGATCTCACAAATAATTGCCGCTTGTGGTAATTCAGTTAATAAGCATAATTCTACCGCAGCCTCTGTATGTCCTTTTCTTACTAAAACACCCCCTTTTTTTGATACCACTGGAAATAAATGACCCGGTTTTATAAAATCGGCAGGTTTCGCATTTGCTGCTACAACTTGTTGTGCAGTGATGGCACGTTCTTTAGCAGAAATGCCTGTTGTAATGCCAAAAGCAGGAATTGCATCAATTGAATCATGAAATGCAGTATGAAAAGGATCTGCATGGTTGGTAGGAACGGGCTGAATGCCAATGTTATGGGCGATTTGAGGCCCCATTGCAATACATACTAAACCTCTTGCATGAGTCGCACAAAAATTGATTTTGTCTTGCGTAGCGAAAGCAGCAGGAAATACAATATCTCCTTCATTTTCTCTGTCTTCATCATCCACCACAATAATTGGCGTACCTAATTTAAATGCCTCAAGTGCATCTTTCACTGAATCAAACATTACACATTTCTTTTTAACAGCAATTGCTCTGTATATTTTGCTAGTATATCAAATTCTATATTTACATGAGTTCCAACAGCTAATTGTTTAATATTGGTTTTATCTAAAGTTGTTGGGATGATACATAACTCAATTAAATTGGCATGCACTTCATTAATAGTAAGGCTCACCCCATTGATCGCAATAGACCCTTTATAAACAATATACTTTACAAATTGTTCAGGTACTGCAATACTTAAAAACCAAGCTGTTGGGGTGATATCTATCTTTTTTACTGTTGCAATTGCATCTACATGACCGAGTACATAATGACCTCCAAGGTAACCATTGGGTTGCATTGGTAATTCTGTATTTACCTCATGACCTACTTTATAATAACTGATGATTGTTTTTGTAATAGACTCAGTTGAGACAAAAAAGTGTAAGCAATCTGCTTCAATTTTTGTGACAGTTAAACAGGCTCCATCTACCGCAACACTATCTCCTAATTGAACAATTTTTGCGAACGCAGGCATTTCAAGTACTAATTCCCATCCAGCCTCATTGGGATGAATTGCATGAATATTTCCTTTTTGAACAATACCAGTAAACATATGCGATGGTTTGAGTATTTTTGAAACGCAAAGATAACTCAATGACCAACAAAGCCGCAATAGATTACTGTATTAAATTAGCTAAAAACGGAAAAGAAAATGATATTAGACCAAACCCATTTGTGGGCGCAGTTATCCTTGATGCAAACCAGGAAGTTATTGGGACAGGGTACCACCAAAAACTAGGAGGACCTCATGCAGAAGTGTATGCTATTGAAGAAGCACTACATAAAACTGAAACGCTTTCTCAGTGTACTTTATATGTAAGCCTTGAACCCTGCTCTCATTTTGGGAAAACACCACCTTGTGTTGATTTAATCATAAAACATCGTTTAAAAAAAGTCGTAATTGCAAGTCTAGACCCCAATCCAAAAGTAGGTAGCGTCAAACAACTTGAGCAGGCAGGGATTGAAGTTGAAGTAATGAACGACCCTTTGGCAATCTCCTTAAACAAAAGATTTTTTACCCAACATCTAAAACAAAGACCATATTTCATTTTAAAGACTGCAAGTACAGTGGATGGAAAAATTGCAGATCAAAACGGAAATAGTAAATGGATAAGTAATGAATTTTCAAGACAATTTGTACATACTCAACTTAGATCAAACGTAGATGCCATTTTAACCACCTACAAAACGATTTTAAAAGATGAGGCAAGTTTAACCATACGAATAGACGGAGCACCCATAAAAGAAACCAATGTCATAATAATTGACAAAGAGCTTAGCTTACTGAATGCCGAATATAATAAGCTGCCCATTTTTTATAATAGATCCAATTCAAAAATTTACTTCGTAACAGATAAAAAAAATACGAATGTGGAAGACAAGTCTATAGAGCTTATAGAAGGCGTATTTAATGATAAAGGATTAGTTGTTGACTCTATTACAAAGCAATTATTAGAGAAAGGAATTTATACCATTTTAACAGAAGCCGGGAACCGATTGAATGCGAGCTTAATTGATCAAAAAATAGCAGATGAATTGTACTGGTTTATTGCACCCAAAATTCTAAATGACTTACAAGGCATTTCAATGTTTGGCAATCATGAAATAAACACCATAGCTACAACCTACGATCTTGAACTAGTCAATATTGAAAAATTCGATCAAGACCTGCTTGTTCATTATAATTTTAAGCATAAGTTGGACTAAATCATTATTAAAGCTGCATCGGGATTTCCATCAATAAGATTTCTGCATCGGGCGTCAACGCCTTTAATTCAAATTGATCAAAATCCGTAATTCCTAAAGCATCTCTTTCATTTAATTGCTGACCCGCTAGTTCAAACTGTCCATACAAGACAAAAGCATACATGCCATTGCCTACTTTTTTAACATTGTACTGAGTTTGAAAACCTTGATCAAATTTTCCTAGATGAAACCAAGCATCTTGATGAATCCATACACCAGCATCTTCTGGATTGGGAGAAAGTATTTGTTGCAAAGTATTGATACGGTCTTTTGGATCTAAGGTAATTTGATCATAACGAGGTGTTACATTCTTTTTATTTGGTATTACCCAAATTTGCAAAAATTTTACTGGCTTGTCCTTATTGTGATTCATCTCACTATGTTTAACACCAGTACCAGCACTCATCACTTGAATATCTCCATGTTGAATCACCGTTTGATTCCCCATGCTATCTTGGTGTGCTAAATCTCCTTCCAATGGAATAGAAATAATTTCCATATTATCATGAGGATGCAATCCGAAACCCATTCCTGCTGCTACAAAGTCATCATTGAGTACACGCAAAACCCCAAAATGTATTTTTTCTGGATTGTAATAATTAGCAAAACTAA
>JBFYPO010000084.1:0-12932 GCA_041303215.1 Asinibacterium sp.
ACTGCCTGGTTTGAACCAGGGAAATACATGGTAAGTGAAGCTGGTTTTTTTATAGCAAAAGTGAATGTGTTAAAGCAAACTGGCAATCAGGTGTTTGCTGGATTAAATACAGGATTGAATCATTTGATCCGTCCTATGTTTTATGATGCATACCATCATATAGACAACCTAAGTCACCCAGAAAAAGAAAAGCAATCCTATGCCATTGTTGGCAATATATGTGAAACAGATACATTCGCTTGGGATAGGTCAATTCCTACCATTGAGGAAGGCGATTTACTTGTGTTTTACAATGCCGGCGCATATGGCTACGAAATGGCAAGTAACTATAACGCTAGGTTTAAACCTGCACAAGTTTTATTTCAAAAAGAAGTTGCAAAATTAATTAGCCGAGCGGATCAATTTGAAGATCTTTTATCTTTACAAATCCCCTTATAATATCCTCCCCCACATGATCGAAATACAACATATCAACAAAGCCTTTGGCGAAAAAGTCATTATCGATGATGTGAGTGCTCAATTTAAACCCGGCATCTGTAATTTAATTATAGGCGCAAGTGGTAGCGGCAAGACGGTACTGATAAAATGTATTGTAGATTTAATACAAGCAGATCAAGGTAAAGTATTTTTTGGGAAGGATGATTTTTCAAGTCTAACAAAAGAGGCAAAAAAAGAACTTAGAAATAGCATTGGCATGTTGTTTCAAGGCAATGCGCTGTTTGATTCAATGACCGTAGAGGAAAACGTAAAGTTTCCTTTGGATATGTTCAGTCATTTAAGTGAAGCCGAGAAATTAGCGAAAGTAAACAAGATGCTTGCTCGTGTTCAATTAACTGGGGTGAATGAAAAATATCCAGCAGAAATAAGTGGAGGGATGAAAAAAAGAGTTGGCTTAGCCCGTGCTTTGGTGTTGGAGCCTAAGTATTTGTTTTGCGACGAACCTAATTCCGGACTGGATCCACAAACCTCATTGGTCATTGACCGATTGATTGAAGAACTCACCAAAGAGTTTAATATTACTACACTTGTTGTGACCCATGACATGAACAGTGTTATGGAGATAGGAAAATATATTTTATACTTGCACAAAGGCAAAAAGGAATGGGAAGGCAGCAATCAGGACATTATATTTAGTCAAAACAAACTGCTGAACGATTTTATTTTTGCTTCTGAATTTCTGCAAGACGCAAAAGCCATGCGTATGATGGCTCAAAACAAATAATTATGAAAAATAAATTCAACCTAGTTGGTTTCGTATTAACCTGTTTGATGACTGCTAATAGCTTATTTGCTCAGTCCAACATAGACCCCAATGCGCCTTTCTTAAAAGATAAAAATATTCCTCAATTCACTTTAAATCTTACGACAGGCAAGTCTTTTAGTCATACCCAAATACCGAAAACCAGGTATACTTGCTTTATTATTTTTAGCCCAGACTGTTCACATTGCCAAGAGGAAGCAGCTGAATTGACTAAAAATGCCGGCAAGTTTAAAAACGTATTCTTTATTTGGAATAGCTACAAGGAAATGAAGGATATCAAAGCCTTCGCTATCAAATACGGCTTAGATAAACAACCCAACGTAGTAGTGGGTAGAGATCCTGAATTTTCAATCCCTGTATTTTTTAGACCTCGCATGACGCCATTTGTTGCCATTTATGACAGAGGGCAGTTTTTGAAAGTTTACGAACAAGGCGTTAAAGTTCCCGAATTAGTTAAAATTATAGGAGGCAAATAACTAACTTTGGCCCGATAAAATCAAGCTCAAATTTTAAAATTATAGATATGAAAATTACCGTTGTTGGCGCTGGTGCAGTAGGAGCAACTTGTGCAGATAATATTGCACGTAAAGAATTAGCTTCTGAACTCGTTTTATTAGATATTAAAGAAGGCTTTGCAGAAGGTAAAGCACAGGATATGATGCAGACGGCTGCATTGCTAGGATTTGACACTCGTATCAGCGGAAGTACGAATGATTATACTAAAACAGCCAACTCGGATGTAGTGGTGATCACTTCTGGCTTACCACGTAAACCAGGGATGACTAGAGAAGAATTAATCGGTACCAACGCAGGTATTGTAAAAGGTGTTTGTGAGAATATTTTAAAACATTCTCCTAATGCAATCATTATTGTAATTAGCAACCCAATGGATACAATGACTTATTTAGCATTGCAATCTACTGGCTTACCAAAGCATAGAATTATAGGCATGGGCGGTACTTTAGATAGTGCACGTTTTAAATACCAATTAAGCACGCATTTAAACTGCAGCCCTGCAGACTTAAATGCGCTTGTAGTAGGTGGTCATGGCGATACTACCATGATTCCATTGGTGAAGCATGCTACTTGGAACAGTATTCCAGTAACTAAATTCTTAACAGAGGAGCAACAACAGCAAATCATCAATGACACTATGGTTGGTGGTGCTACATTGACTAAATTATTAGGCACTTCTGCATGGTATGCGCCAGGTGCTGCAGGGGCAGCATTGGTAGAAAGCATTGTGCGTGATGAGAAAAAATTATTCACTTGTTGCGTTAGCTTAAACGGCGAGTATGGCCAAAACGATATCTGTTTAGGCGTGCCAGTAGTAATTGGCAAAAACGGATGGGAGAAGATCGTTGAAATGGATTTATCTGCTGACGAACAAGCGGCATTCAACAAAAGCGCTGAAGCTGTTAGAAACATGAACGACGTTTTGAAAACTTTATAAGCATCGCTTTCAATCAAGATTGAACAAAGTGCCCCACAATAAAGCCTCGCATTGCGAGGCTTTATTAATATTGGTACAACAAGATCTTACTAAGTATAATTTTATGCTTCTATAAAGTACCCTATCGCTTTATCTGCTATCACTTGAAGGTCTTGCTTTTTCATGCAAGCAAAATGTCCCTGCGGACATTGGTTGGTACCATAATTGGAACAAGGCTGACAAGGCAAATTAGGCACGATGGCATTATAATACATTTCGGATTGCAACGGCATAGCATCGGCCTTTACTGGATAATAAGGTTCTACTTGTAAGGCGGGAGAAGTTGCTCCCCAAATGGCCACCGTCTTTTTATGAAAAGCACAAGCGATATACAAAAAGCCCGTATCATGTGCAATGACTGTTTTAGCTTGCTTTACCAATAAAGCAGACTCTTGTAAATTAAAAGCACCGCATGCATTAAAGATTTTAATTGGATTAACCGCAGCTACTGCAGCTCCTTCTGCTTGATCTTCTTTGCCCCCAACGAGCACAATAGGATACGGAATCTTATGGCAAAGTTGTTGTAATTCAGGAATTGGCAATTTCTTACTTGCATAAGAAGCACCAATCACCATCGCAATATAGCCCGACTGAAAAGAAGGAGGCAACGCATTGGGCTTTAACGCCGTGGATGGAGGGATAAAATAATCCAAACCCTTGCCATCATTGACCACTCCTAAACTAATTAAAGCGTCCAAGGAACGATCTGTGATATGTCGCTTGGGCATCCAATTCAAATGCAATTTTGTTAATAAGAATTTTTGAAGACTTAATTTATGATAAGCCAACACAGGAACACCTAATGCTTTTTGAATCCTAAGGGACCTGAAATTTTTATGCAGGTCAATGATATAATCAAATTGATACTGCTTTAGCTCATTCAAAGTAGCTTTTAAGTCTTTATCAAAATAATGAAACTGATCGATATAGGGATTGCCAATGGTCACCGCTTTCATGGAAGACTTGGTTAAAAAATGTATCGATACGCCAGGAATCTGTTGCTTCGCACAACGAATCGCTGGAGTAGCCAATACAATGTCTCCAATGGATGAAAAACGGATGAATAATAAACGCATATAAAAAACAATTAAGAATGCTGCCTTATAGCACTATTTTAAGGCAAAGGCACATCCTGCTCTAAGTAATCCAAGTCTTTATGATAAGTTTCTTCTGTAAACACAAAAGCAATCAAAGTTATACCCATCACAATGATTCCTGTAACAATACCACTTTGCACAATCGTCCACCCCATCATTTTTTGCAATATATCTAAGAATAAAAAATTAATCAAAGGCAAAGCGCCACGTACCATATTTGGAATAGTTGTTGCTGCAGTTGCCCTCAAGTTTGTTCCAAATTGCTCCGCAGCCATTTGATTGAAAATGGCCCAATAGCCTGTGCTAAAACCTAAGAAAGCACAAATTGCATACATCCTACTATCGTTATTATTGAAGTTGCTAAAGAATAAAAACATGCCAAGAATACTGATTGCATAAAATAAGAGTAACGCTTTTTTTCTGCTCTTAAAATATTGACTCACCCAGCCAATTAACAAATCGCCTATCGCAATACCCACATAGGCAAACATCACAGAGCGACCAGAATCAATCAAATTATCTCCATATAAACCTGTTGCAAATTTATTACTATAGTTTACCATGACACCAATCACAAACCAGGTGGGCAATCCAATCAAAATTGCTTTGATGTATTTAGAAAATCTTTTATAAGAACTAAAGAACATTAAAAAATTACCTTTTTTGATATTGGCTAATTTAGCAGACTCAAACATGAAGGATTCAGCAACACGTACGCGTAATACCAACAAAAAGAAACCTAAGCCTCCACCAATTTTATAACATAATCTCCAGTCTTGGGTGTACTTAAAAGTAAAGTAAGCAAATACAGCACCAAATAAACCTATTCCTGCCACCATCGAAGTACCAATACCTCTTTTGTTTTTAGGTAGCATCTCTGAAACCAAAGTAATCCCTGCACCTAGTTCTCCTGCCAAACCAATACCACCAATAAATCTACAATACGCATATTGATCTACTGTTTGTACATAGGCAGTTAAGATGTTGGCAACAGAGTATAATAAGATAGACCCAAATAGTACTTTCAATCTACCCATCTTGTCGCCGATAATACCCCATAAAATACCTCCAATTAATAAACCTGACATCTGCCAGTTAATAATATGCGCACTGTCCACAATAATTGTTTCTAAGGAAGACCCAACAGCTAATACACTTGGCTGGCGAACAATAGTAAATAATAACAAATCATACACGTCAACAAAATAGCCTAATGCCGCTACAAATACAGGCAAAGAAAAAAGTCCAATTTGCTTATTGTTCATGTAAGAAAATTTAATACTTACGCTTTTTTGGCGCGGTGTGTTATTACTTTTAAAATCACAGGTAAGGTAGTAACACCTACTATACCTAAAACAATTACTTCTAAGTGATTTTTTAAATCGAAATTAAAATGAGTTAAAATCCAAGACTGTAAAAAGTAGCCTGCACAAAGCATGCTGCCTACCCAAGCTATACAGCCCACTATATTATAGAACATGAATTTAGACCTATCCATTTTCACAATACCTGCCACAATAGGACCAAAGGTTCTTATAATTGGAATAAATCTAGCAATCACTATAGCTCTTCCTCCATGTTTCTCATAAAACTCTTGAGCCTGTACCAAATATTTTTTCTTGAAAAATAAATTTTCTTTCCAGTCAAACATAGTAGGACCCACTTTGTGGCCAAAAAGATATCCCACATAATTGCCTAAAATTCCTGCCACTGAAATGAATATAAATAAGATGGATAAATTTAGCCACTGATTATTAGAGGCATATATCTCTGCTGCCAATGGGGCACTATAAATACCGGCAACAAATAACAAACTATCTCCAGGTAAAAAGAATCCTGCAAACAAACCTGTCTCAGCAAAGACCACTAATAAAATTAACCAAAGCCCGCCATGCTCAATATAAAATTGAGGTTGTAGTAACTGACTCCAATGAAAAGCTTCTAATAATGTGATCATGATAATTGAGGTAAAATTAAATTTGCTGTGGGTCTTCTAAAGCACCTTCCCATTTACTTACGGCTGTCGTAGCCAAACTATTTCCCAAAACATTGGTTGCCGACCTGAACATATCACAAAAATGGTCAATTGGCAGGATCAATGCAATCCCTTCTGGAGGAATATTAAACATCGCACAGGTGGCAGTCACCACCACTAAAGAAGCTCTTGGCACACCAGCAATACCTTTGCTTGTTAACATCAATACCACCAACATAGTCAATTGTGTGCCGAGGTCTAACTGAATGCCATATGCTTGCGCAATCGCCATACTTGCAAATGTCATATACATCATACTACCATCGAGGTTAAAAGAGTAACCCAATGGCAAAATGAAAGAGACAATCTTATCCTTACATCCAAAACGCTCTAATTCTTCGGTCAATTTTGGAAACACAGCCTCGCTACTTGTAGTACTAAATGCAATCACCAATGGAGTGGTAATATGCTTTAATAAAGATGGGACACGGTTTCTTAGGATTAAATATCCTACCCCTAAAAGCACCACCCATAAGGTACCGATACCTATTAAAAAATACAATAAATACTTGCCGTAAAAAATAAATACAGTCAACCCTTTAGTTGCAATGACTGCTGCAATAGCACCAAACACCCCTAATGGCGCGAAGTTCATTACATAGCCCACCATTTTTAAAATGATATGCGCAACGGTATCCAATGCTTTAATAAAACCTTTTGCAGGTTCCCCTACTGCAGCTGCGGCTACACCAAAGAAAATACTGAAAATTACAATTTGTAAAATTTCATTGGTTGCCATGGCTTCAAACATGCTCTTAGGAAAAACATGCTCCACAAAATTAATCACACTGAAAGATTGTGTTTTGCCTACTAAATCTTTTACGCCAGCCGTATCTCCCACATTCAAATCTAATCCTGCACCTGGCTTAAGTATATTGACTAAAACTAATCCTATCAATAAACTGATCAAAGAAGCGGAAAGGAACCACAATAAAGCTTTACCACCCACTCGACCAACCGTTTTAAGATCCCCTAATTTGGCAATACCCACCACTAAAGTGGTAAAGACCAATGGAGCAATAATCATTTGTACCAATCTTAAAAAGATGGTCGTTAATAATTTTACATTTTTTGCAAAACCATCAATGGTTGCTTGATCTTTTCCTTCATGAATGAAGTAGCCCAAAATGGCACCTGCCACCATTGCGATGACAATATAAAAGGTGAGTTTGTTAGATTTTTTCATAAGCTGCTTAGTGCTGCAATATAAGACATATGTCTTAAAAAAGTGGGCGTCTACTAAATTTGAATAAAGGGCTTTTTTTATCAAAAACTTGATGTCAATTTGCAAAAAAAATGCTATTTTTCAACTTAAATCGAAACCTATTATTATGAGTTTATTTAGAAAGAAAGATTTAGCTGCCATGTTAGCTCAATCTGAGGACGGTGGCAAAGGTTTAAAAAGAACCCTTGGTGCTGGTAATTTAATTGCCTTAGGTATTGGCGCCATCATTGGTGCTGGTTTATTTGTAAGAACAGCCGCTGCGGCTGGACAAGCTGCAGGACCTGCGGTTACCATTTCGTTTATCATTGCAGCAGTAGGTTGTGCATTTGCTGGATTATGTTACGCAGAGTTTGCTGCGATGATTCCAATCGCAGGTAGTGCGTATGCCTATTCTTACGTAACTATGGGAGAATTGATTGCTTGGATCATTGGTTGGGCCTTAATCATGGAATATGCATTAGGCGCTGCTACTGTATCTATTGCATGGAGTGAATATCTTAATAAACTGACGGGTGGCGCCATCCCTTATGAATGGAGCCATAGTCCATTTGAAAGTTTTACAGATAGTATGGGTGTAATGCATTCTGGAATCATGAACGCGCCTGCCTTAATTATCCTTTTAGCTTTGACTTTATTATTGATTAAAGGTTCTCAAGAATCTGCCATTGTAAACGCAATAATCGTGTTTATTAAAGTGGCTATTGTAATCATATTTATTGCAATTGGTTGGCAGTTTATTAAACCTGAAAACCATACACCATATATGATCCCTGCTGGTCAAGCAGCTGTAACAGACAGTGCTGGAAAAGTGATTGCAGACTACTCTGGTGCATTTAAGCATGGTTGGGGCGGTGTTTTAGGTGGTGCGGCTATTGTATTCTTTGCCTTTATTGGTTTTGATGCAGTATCTACGGCAGCACAAGAAGCTAAAAATCCAAAAAGAGATATGCCAATTGGAATCTTAGGTTCTTTAGTGGTATGTACTATCCTTTATATCTTATTTGGGCACGTATTAACAGGTGTGGCTAACTGGAAAGACTTTGTGGATCCTGAAAAAGGAAGAGAAGCTTCTGTTGCCTATGCTATTTCTACTTATATGACAGGATATGGCTGGTTAGCCACTGCAGTGACTGTAGCTATCTTAGCTGGTTTCTCTTCTGTGATCTTAGTGATGTTGATGGGACAAAGCCGTATCTTCTACTCAATGAGTAAGGATGGTTTATTACCAAAAGCATTTGGTGATTTACATCCTAAATACCAAACACCCTATAAGTCTAACTGGATTCTATTTGTGTTTGTGGGCTTATTTGCCGCTTTCGTTCCAGGAAGTGTGGCAGGTGACTTAACTAGCTTCGGCACTTTGTTTGCCTTTGTACTAGTGAGTTTAGGCGTTTGGATCTTAAGACGCAAATCTCCAGAAATGGAGCGTCCATTCAAGACACCATTGGTGCCATTAGTGCCTATTTTAGGTGCTGTAATCTGTTTGGCAATGATCTTTGCATTGGATATGCAAACCCTTAAAGTGGCCTTTATTTGGATGATTCTTGGCTTATTTGTTTACTTCTTATACAGTAAGAAGACAAGTAAACTGAATAATTAATCTTAATTATACCTAAATTAAAATAGTCCCGACTTTCGGGACTATTTTTTTTGTGTTATTTTTGCCCACCTTAAATCATGAAACTATGGGTAGGATATTTGAAGTAAGAAAAGCAACCATGTTTGCGCGTTGGGATAAAATGGCAAAACAATTTACCCGTATCGGTAAAGAGATTGTCATCGCAGTAAAAGCATCTGGGCCAGACATGGCTACGAATCCAGCATTGCGTAGATGTTATCAAAACGCAAAAAGCGTTGGGATGCCTAAGGATCGTGTAGAAGCTGCAATAAAAAGAGCATTAGGCAAAGACACTTCTAACTACGAAGAAATTTTATATGAAGGATATGCACCACACGGTGTAGCTCTATTAGTAGAGACTGCAACAGATAATCACGTAAGGACTGTAGCCAATGTGAAAAGTCATTTTAATAAAGGAGGTGGCGCTATGGGCAATAGCGGAAGTGTAAGTTTCCAATTCAAGAAAATGGGGGTATTTAAATTGAACCCAGAAGGGTTGGTGATGGATGATTTAGAATTAGAATTAATTGATCATGGGTTAGATGAATTGGGAGAAAGTAACGACGATAACGACAATCCAATCATCGTTTTAAGATGTGCCTTTGTTGACTTTGGTAATTTACAAAAAGCATTAGAAGATAAAAATATCACCCCAATTAGTGCAGAATTAGAATGGATCCCTAGCACGACAGTACCTGTTACAGACGAACAAGCAGAAGACGTGAGTAAGTTGATCGAGCGTTTAGAGCAAGATGAAGACGTGAACAAGGTCTTTCACAATATGGGTTAATACATGACCACTATTAAATTCAATCTCCTTATAGTAAGTTTAATTTTTGCGCAGTGCTTGACTGCGCAAAAATTAATTTCTAAAAATACACAGCAATACTGGCAAATTTCAAAACCAGTTGAAGCTAAAGTTGAACCTGTTTTTTCAACGACTTATACGATTCAACATAAAGTGCCCGCTAATTTTTACACGACACAAACAGGCTTCTTTTGCAATCAAGAAAGGGCTTTTGAGAAAAAAACAAAGATTCCTTTAAGAGTTAGATTGGGCTCCTTGAGTTACACAGAAAAAATGGAAGGGTATTAATTTATTCGGCCATTATTTCTTGCACCACCTGAATCACTTCTTCCGTATTCGGCTTTGAAAAATAATCTCCATCACTTGCATATGCTGGGCGATGTGCTTTTGCTGAAAGTGTTCTAGCACTTGCGTCCAACCATTTATACCCACCTTGTAATTCAATGACTTGTTGGTACATGAATGCTGTTGCACCACCTGGCACATCTTCATCTACAAATAAAATGCGATTGGTTTTCTTTAATGAAGCAACAATTTGATGGTTAATATCAAATGGCAATAAAGTTTGAATATCGATCACTTCACAATCTATTCCTAAAGAAGCTAAACGTGCAGCGGCATCTTCTACAATTCTTAAAGTTGACCCGTAAGAAACAATCGTAATGTCTTCGCCATTTCTTAAAAATTCAGGCATGCCTAATGGTACTGTAAACTCGTTAATATTAGCTGGAACCGTCTCTTTTAATCTATAGCCATTTAAGCACTCAATTAAAATAGCTGGATCATTTGCTTTTAATAAAGTATTGTACATGCCAACAGCTTGCACCATATTTCTTGGCACACACACAAACATACCTCTTAAGGCATGAACAATCATGCCCATTGGAGAGCCACTATGGAAAATGCCTTCTAATCGATGCCCTCTTGTTCTGATAATAACTGGACTACTTTGTCTACCAACCGTACGATAATGAAGCGTTGCCACGTCATCACTTAAGGTTTGAAGTCCATACATTAAATAATCCAAATACTGTATCTCAGCAATCGGCCTTAAACCACGCATCGCTAAGCCATGTGCTTGCCCCATGATGGTTTGTTCTCTGATACCTGTATCAAAAATCCTATTGACGCCATATTTTGCTTGTAATCCAGCAAAGCCCTGATTCACGTCCCCAATATTTCCTAAATCTTCTCCAAATGCAATTACTTTTGGATTGTTTGCAAATAGAAAATCAAAATATTGATTCAGCACTTCATAGCCATTCAACTGTTTTGGATTTTCATCCATAACCGCTGGAACTACAGGTACATTCAAGGCACTTTTAGGACCTTCGTTGTATAAATGATTGCTGTAGTAAGGCGCTTGTTCGGTATAATAATTAGTGGTTAAATTTTTGATAGCTGCGGCCTGTGGATGTTGTGGCATTTGTTCCAATACGATATGCAACACCCTAAATAATTCTCTTTTTAAAGGCTCTTTATTGGCCATCAATTCTTGCATCATACGATACAAGGGAGATGCTTGATCTAGCCCGTCAAAAACCAACTCAGCAGCTTCTTTAATTTTAGCTTTAATAGGATTGATATACAATTCCCATGCTAACTGCTTATTATCACGCACTTCTTGTTTAGTAGTGGCTTCTAATGCATCTAAATCGGCAGCAGTCGCTAATTCATTTTGAATTAACCATTGTCTCATTTGCTTATTACAATCCCAATTTCTTTCCCACTCTAAACGCGCTGCAGATTTGTACCTTTCGTGGCTTCCACTTGTAGAATGTCCTTGGGGTTGGGTCACTTCTTTCACATGAAATACTACAGGTGTATGTGTTGTTCTTGTATAGGAGATGCCTTCTTCAAAAGTTTCACATAGTGCTGCATAATCCCAGCCATTGACAGTATATATTTTGATGCCATTGGTTCCTGGCTTTTTTTCAAATCCAGCCAAAGCTTCAGAAATAGATGCTTTCGTTGTTTGCAATGCGGTAGGAACAGAAATACCATACCCATCATCATATACAATCACTGCAAGTGGCACTTGTAATACGCCTGCTGCATTAATCGTTTCCCAAAAATGTCCTTCAGATGTACTTGCGTCACCAATGGTACAAAAACAAACTTCATTTCCATCATTTGTTAAACCAGGAAATTGTTCTTTTGAATTTCTAAAAAATTTAGAGGCAAATGCCAATCCCAATCCTCTCACCATCTGTCCGGCTGTTGGAGCAATATCTGCAGACACGTTCATGTTGTCTGCCAAGGGCAACCAATCCCCTTTTTCATTCACAAAAGGCGTACTAAAATGCGAGTTCATATTCCTTCCCCCACTATATGGATCGTTCACGACGTCGGCATATAATTGTGCAAAATAGTCTGTCACATTCGACAACCCCAATGCAAAAAGGAGGGTTTGATCTCTATAATAGCCACTTCTAAAATCGCCTTTTTGAAAAAATTTAGCCAATGCTACTTGAGCCACTTCTTTACCATCCCCAAAAATGCCAAATTTGGCCTTGCCTGTTAATACCTCACGTCTACCTAATAAACTCACTTCTCTACTGATCAATGCGGTTCGGTAGTCCTCCAATACAGTTTTACGAAATGCTTCAAAGGAAAGCATGTCTTGATTAGATACGGCTTCTAAGTTGGATTCCATACAACAAAAATAGGGGTCAAAATGCAATAAAAATCAACAATGGTATAAAATCAGGTAATTAGGGAAATTTCAATAATTTAGCTTGTTATTTCCTTATAAAACACTTGGCCTTAAACCCATTTCAGAAAAAAATACACATTAAATTAAAGACAATATGAAGTACATTTTTACAGTAGGATTTGCACTTGTAACCTTATTTTGTTCAGCACAATCAGGTGTAAAGTTTGATAAAGCTGCACATAGCTTTGGTAAAATAGTAAAAGGCGTTCATAAATCGGTTGTGTTTAGCTATACCAACCTGGACGCTCGACCAGCAGTCATCGAATTTGCCAATGCAGAATGCGGTTGCACCCAACCTGAATATGATCAAAAACCAATTTTAAAAGGGCAAAAGGGCACTATTAAAGTAACCTACACCGCACCTGCAGTGGGTGTATTCAGAAAAAAAGTTAACATCAAATTTGCAGGACAAAAATTACCCACTGAATTGGTCATCGAAGGCGAGGTAGTTAAATAATTCTTACTTAATAACTTGTTTGTTGAACGCATTAAAAAGGGGGATCGTTTTCACGATCCCCCTTTTTTTATAAGGCTCAATTGTAAGAGGCTAATTATTTAGCCCACCACATTTTTGCATAGTTGTCATCTGTACCACCCATGGCAGTCACCGCAGCTTTATAATTCACTGGGTTTAAAGAAGCTTCTGTTGGAGCGTAACCTAATCTGAATGGGATACCTCT
>JBFYPO010000085.1:0-7545 GCA_041303215.1 Asinibacterium sp.
GTCATTAAACCCGTATATAAAGCAGTAGCTGTATCCAAATTGATCAAGTTACTATGTCCAGATTGTACGATGAAATCATAAATCATCTCACAGGTAGAACTCATTTTCACATCGCTTATGCCATATCCAAAACTTGGTGTATCTGGTTGTTGGTGATGATCAATTAGGATTTTTACCCCTTTCGCCTCTCTAATCACAAATTCCATATTTTTAGTACGATGAAGGATATTGAAATCTAAACAAAAGATATAATCGGCATCCTTTACCAATTGCGTTCCTTTTGCTTTATTACTTTCAAAGTCAATCACACTGTCAATTCCTGGCATCCAATCAAGAAAAGGTGCCCAATTAGTGGGCGAAACTACTGTAACCTCATGTCCTAATTGGATTAAAAAATGATAAAGTGCTAGACTTGAGCCCATTGCATCTCCATCTGGCTTCTGATGAGCAGTAATTACAGCTTTAAATGGAGATTGTAAAAGGGGGTAAAATTGGTCAATTGCTTGCATAAGTGCACAAATTTAATATAAATCGGATGTTTTTCAGTAAATTTGCGCCCTCAATTAGAAACATTATAATAAATACATATGAGCAACAGAACATTTACAATGATTAAACCAGATGCTACTTCAAAAGGCTATACTGGTGCAATTTTAGACCAAATCATCAAAGCTGGATTTTCAGTAAAGGCAATGAAGTGGATTCACTTATCTCCTGCACAAGCTGGGACTTTCTATGAAGTACATAAGGAAAGACCCTTTTACCAGGAATTAGTAGATTTTATGAGTAGTGGCCCAATCGTTGCTGCTATTTTAGAAAAAGAGAATGCAGTAGCTGATTTTAGAACTTTAATTGGAGCTACAAATCCTGCACAAGCAGAAGAAGGTACAATCCGTAAAAAGTTCGCAGCATCTATTGGCGAAAATGCTGTGCACGGAAGTGACAGTGATGAAAATGCAGCAATTGAAGGAAACTTCTTCTTCTCTGGATTAGAAAGATTCTAACTTAATTTATAACCCTTTAAAAGAAAGAGTTATAATAAAAAATGTCCTACTATTCGTAGGACATTTTTTATTTCTTTGCGCCTCTGGTTTTAGGTTTTCCGTATTTCTTTTGCATTGCTTCTTTGTAGTTTTTGCGCACATTCACTTTTTTATTCTTTTCAGATTTTTCGTGAAAAGCTGGGCCTACATCTTCTTTCTTTGGCAATTTAACTTGAATTATTTTCATTCTTACCTTAGGTATTTCATCCTCTGTTAACACAGTAGAAATTTCAAGGTCTGCTGGCAATGCTTCCATTGGTATGGGCTGCTTCATTAAAGCTTCAATTGCTAATTTTTCTTTAAGTTCTTTATCTGTCACAAAAGTGATCGCTATCCCTTTTTTATCTGCACGACCTGTACGTCCAATTCTATGGATATAATTCTCAGGAACATCTGGTGTATCAAAATTAATTACATGTGTAACCTCTGCAACATCAATACCACGTGCCATTACGTCTGTGGCAATTATATATTTAAAAACACCAGCTTTAAATTGATTCACCGTATTAAAACGATAATTTTGTTCTTTATTAGAATGTATCACACCAACTATATCTGGAAACTTTTCAATTAATTGATCATAAAGTTGATCTGCTAAACTTTTTGTAGCTGCAAAAATCAATACCTTAGTCATGCTTTCATCTGAGCTCAAGAGTTGATACAATAAATTGACTTTGGTATTAAAATTGGGGACACTGTAACCCACTTGAATAATATTTTCTAAAGGTGTTCCTGTTGGTGCTGCTTCTACCCTAACTGGTTCTTTAAAATAATCATTCATTAATTTTTCAACGTCTTCTGTAATCGTAGCAGAAAATAAAAGATTTTGTCTTTTTGCAGGTACTAATTCTAATATATTGGTAATTTGTTTTCTGAAACCTAGATTCAGCATTTCATCCATCTCATCGATCACCACTTTTTTGATGTACTTTGTTTTAATGGCTCCATTCATGATTAAATCAAATAATCTTCCTGGTGTTGCCACCAATACATCCACCCCTTTTTCGACCTCAATTTGTTGTGTATTGATATTCACACCTCCAAAGACACCAACAGTAATTACACTCATATAAGGTGTTAACTTATTTACGGCTTCAACTACTTGAACAACAAGTTCTCGTGTTGGAACGATTATAAGGATTTGTGGATCTTTATTTTTATCAAATTTCCATTGTCTTAAACAAGGTAATAAATAGGCAAAAGTTTTACCCGTTCCAGTTTGTGCTATGCCACAAACATCCCTTCCTGACATTACGATGGGGAAAACACGATGTTGTATAGTGGTTGGATGGGTATACCCGAGGTCTTCTAGAGCCCTAGCTAATGGGGTATTAATGTTTAATTGATCAAAAGTCATGAAAACGAAGGTAAATCATAATACCCACAATCTGCCTCCACAAGGTAACAGCTGTGTTTTCTTTTTTAGTCGGGTGAACAGGATTTGAACCTGCGACCACACGCCCCCCAGACGTGTACGCTACCGGACTGCGCTACCACCCGATATACCAATACGATTGGTTTTTTTGGGTGCAAATATACCCCATAATCAAGAAAAACGAGTTATATTGCACGAAATTCATTGACTCGATGACAATTCTCCTCAGGCAAGTCAAAATTGCTGATCAGCAATCGCCATTTAACGGCCAAGTAAAAGATATCCTGCTACAAGACGCAGTGTTGGTTTCGATTCAAGATCATTTTAAAGGTTCCGCTGATCAAATAATAGATATCCCTGGCACCCTAGTTAGTACTGGATGGGTTGATCCATTTACACATTTTTGTGATCCAGGATATGAACATAGAGAGACATTACAAACAGGTGCAGCTGCAGCACAAGCAGGTGGTTATACAACCGTTTTTGTGGTACCCAATACACAACCTGTCATTGATAATAAAACGCAAGTAAATTATATCGTTCAACAGAATCATCAACTTCCTATTCATGTTTTACCGATTGGGGCTTTATCAAAAAAAATTGAAGGAAAAGATTTAGCAGAGATGATTGACATGCATCATGCTGGCGCAGTAGCTTCTAGTGATGGTTTGTATCCAGTACAATCTACCTTACTTTTTCTAAAAGCTTTACAATATGTAAAGACATTTGATGGTGTTGTTATACAAATGCCCATTGATAAAAGCTTAGGTAGTTTAGGTTTAATGAACGAAGGGATTACATCTACTCAACTAGGCCTCCCAGGCATACCAGCCATTGCAGAAGAATTGATGATTGCAAGAGATATTGAATTATTGAAATACACCAACTCAAAACTACATATCACTGGAGTTAGTACTGCAAAAGGATTAGCACTTATCGAAGCGGGCAAAAAAGAAGGCTTAGCATTAACATGCAGTGTTACTCCTTATCATTTGTTTTTTAACGAAACTGATTTAAGTACTTACGATACACTACTAAAAGTGTACCCACCGTTAAGAACAAAAGAAGATCAGGCAGCTTTAATCGATGCAGTACAAAGAGGCGTTATCGATTGTATTAGCTCCCACCATCAACCACAGGATTGGGATGGCAAAACCATCGAGTTTGAATATGCAAAAGCAGGTATTGCATCTATTGAAACAAGCTTTGCAACCATCCTTCAGGTTTTACCAAATCTTACATCAGAAGCTATTGCAAATTTATTCTCGAATAATGCAAGACAAATTTTCAACTTGCCTTCTAAGACTATTCAAGAAGGTCAACCAATTGAATTGACTTTATTCAATTGTCAAAGTAGCAGCACTTATTCAAAAGCACACTCAAAAAGTAAATCTGCAAACAGTCCTTTCTGGGAAAAAAACTTGAAAGGAAAAGTTATAGGAACTTATTCTAAAGGACATTTACATTTAAATTCACAAGCTTAATTCAACCATACAATTCAAGTTACCATGGAAAAACAAATCACTTCTCATATTGTAAAAGGCGCTATACTTGGTGCATTTTCAATTTTATTTAGCATTATCGTTTATGTCTTTAATTTATACGCTGTTCAATGGGTTAGTTGGTTAAGCTACGCTGTAATTGTTGGTGGTATAATTTATGGTAACATTGTATTTGCGAATCAAAATAATAACAATGTAAGTTTCGGAAACATATTCGCGCATGGATTTAAAACCACAGCAGTTTTGATTGTTATTTCTGTAGTATATACCTTATTATCTTTAAAAGTACTTTTCCCAGACATGATCGATAAGATTATTGAAATTTCAAGAATTGAAATGGAAAAAAATCCTCAAATGACGGATGAAATCATTGAACAAGCAATGACTATGACAAGAAAGTTCTTTATACCGTTTGCAATTGGTGGCGTATTAATTGGCACAGGTGTGATGGGTGCTATTGCTTCCTTAATTGGAGCAGGCGTTGCTAAAAAAAATCCGGTAGACCCATTTAAACAAGACACAGCTCAATAAATATTTATGCAGATTTCTGTCGTTATACCTTTATTTAATGAAGCCGAGTCCTTGCCAGAATTAATGGCTTGGATAGATCGTGTCATGAATGCTAACACATTCACTTATGAGGTCATCATGATTGATGATGGAAGTAATGACGGCAGTTGGGATGTTATTTCTAATTTAAGAAATCAATACCCCTCTTTAAAAGGGATAAAGTTTCAACGTAATTATGGAAAATCTGCTGCGTTAAATGAAGGCTTTAAAGCGGCACAA
This sequence comes from Asinibacterium sp., assembly GCA_041303215.1. Taxonomy (GTDB): domain Bacteria; phylum Bacteroidota; class Bacteroidia; order Chitinophagales; family Chitinophagaceae; genus Sediminibacterium. Next base: position 4,710 of record JBFYPO010000085.1, read on the forward strand.
GGCGAGATGGTCATGACCATGGACGCAGATTTACAGGATAGCCCAGACGAAATTCCAGAATTCTATAAAATGATTAAAGAAGAGGGTTATCATTTAGTGAGTGGATGGAAAAAGAAAAGATTTGATAATACATTGACTAAAAATATTCCGTCAAAATTATACAATACCGTAGCTAGTAAAAGTTCGGGGATTCATTTACATGATTTTAATTGTGGCATCAAAGCATACCAATTAAAAGTGGTAAAAAGTATTGAAGTTTTTGGAGAAATGCATCGCTATATTCCTATCCTAGCAAAATGGGCTGGATTTAAAAGAATTGGTGAAAAAGTGGTACAACATCAAGCTAGAAAATATGGCCACACTAAATTTGGCTGGGAAAGATTTGTGAATGGTTTCTTGGATTTATTAACCATTCAATTTTTATCTAAATTTGGCAAAAAACCAATGCAGTTTTTTGGACTAATTGGTACCCTATTCTTTTTTGTAGGATTCATCTCCTTCGGAAATATAGTGATCGGTAAATTTATAGATCCTGAAACCAGTGTCACCAATAAACCAGCTTTTTATATTGCTTTAACAGCAATGTTAATTGGAACACAATTATTCTTGGCTGGATTTATTGCTGAAATAATGAACCGAAATGCGGCAGATAGAAATACCTATTTAATCGAGGAGAAACAAGGATGGTAGATCAATTGATCATTATTGGGCCAGCTTGGCCATTAAGAGGCAACCTAGCTGCCTTTGACGAAAAATTAGCCACTGTTTTTATTGAACAAGGCACACCCACCCGCATCCATACATTTTCATTACAATATCCTGATTTTTTATTCCCTGGAACAACCCAATACAGTTCAGATCCTGCACCGAATCATTTATCCATTCAAGTAGCTATCAATTCAATCAATCCCTTGAATTGGATAAAAGTTGGTTTACGTATAAAAAAAGAAAAACCTGATTTAATTATAGTGCGCTATTGGATTCCATTTATGGGGCCATGTTTAGGTACTATTTTAAGAATTGTAAAATCCAATCAACATACCAAAGTAATTGCGATAGTAGACAATATGATTCCACATGAAAAAAGAATTGGTGATGCCCTTTTTACAAAATATTTTGTAGGTGGTGTAGATGGTTTTTTAACGATGAGTCAAAAAGTTCAACAAGATGTAAAAATATTTACTAATAAACCTAGTTGTATAGCCCCTCATCCAATATATGATCATTTTGGCGCTGCCTTACCCATGGCTGAAGCTAGGAGTATGCTAAATTTAGGCGCACAAGATAAAGTGATTTTATTCTTTGGTTTTATCAGAGCCTATAAAGGTCTAGACTGGTTGATTGAAGCCATGTCTGATCCATTGATCAAAGAGGCAGGCATCAAATTGGTGATTGCAGGTGAATTCTATGAAAATCCTGAACCCTACTTAGCTCAAATTGAAAAACTTGGTTTAACCGATCGAATTACTGTATACAATCAATATATTGGCGAACAGGATGTAAAGAAATATGTATCCGCTGCAGATTTCATTATTCAACCTTATAAAAATGCTACCCAAAGTGGAGTAACCCCAATGGCGTATCATTTTTTGAAACCAATGCTCGTTACAAATGTGGGTGGTTTAGCAGATACAGTTCCTCATGAAAAAGTCGGCCTAGTTGTTGAACCAAATCCAGCTTCTATTGCTGCTGGCATCCTTCAACTCTATGCATACGGGACGGATCATTTTATGCCCCATCTAATTACTGAAAAGAAAAAATATAGTTGGGAACAAATGTGCCAATCTTTTTTAACTTTACACCAACAGTTATAATTCAACTTTATGTCAACACAGCAAATACAGTCCATAATAGAAGGATCAATTCAAGTAAAGCAAGCTTTATTAAATAATGCATCACTCGTGTTGGAAATAGAAAAAATTGTCCACGCAATCACCCATGCTTTTAAACAAGGTAATGCGGTTTATTTTGCTGGCAATGGTGGTAGTGCCGCTGATGCACAACATTTAGCAGCAGAGTTTTCTGGACGTTTTTATAAAGATCGTAAAGCATTGCCTTCTGATGCCTTACATTGCAACAGTTCTTATTTAACTGCTGTAGCCAATGATTATAGCTATGATATTATATACGCACGTTTACTAGAGGGATTAGCGAAGCCTGGGGATGTATTAGTAGGTATCAGTACTTCTGGTAATTCTGGTAATATTATTAAAGCTTTTGAGATGGCTAAATCCATTGGTGTAGTGACTGTTGGATTTACAGGTGCTGCAGGTGGAGCTATGAAAGATTTAAGTGACTTTTTAATAAATATACCCTCTACAACTACCCCAAGAATACAAGAAGCACATATATTAGTGGGACATATTATTTGTGAATTGGTGGAAGAAAATATATTTGGCAAATAAATGATACAGGATTTAAATATCAATCAGGATTGGACTTTATTCTTAGATAGAGACGGCGTTATCAATGAGGAAATAAAGGAGGACTATATTAGAAATTGGGCAGCCTTTAAATTTTATCCGGAAAGCCTATTGGCACTCCCCTTATTAGCGCAAAAATTCAGTCGAATTATCATTACCACGAATCAAAAAGGAATCGGTAAAGGTTTGATGAGTGATGAAGATTTATCTTTTATACATGCACAAATGACCAAAGAAATTATTGCGGTAGGTGGTCGTATTGATGCCATTTATTATTGCCCTGATCTTGACAACCTCTCTCCTAACAGAAAGCCTCAACCAGGAATGGCATTTCAAGCAAAAGCTGAATTTCCAATCATCAATTTAAATAAATCCATCATGGTGGGTAATCGAATGTCTGATATGGAATTTGG
>JBFYPO010000086.1:0-15354 GCA_041303215.1 Asinibacterium sp.
AATTTTTCTAAAATCGCTTTGGTAGCAATTTTATCTTCGGCCACTTTTCCCTCTTCTTCAAAATGACCCGCGTCTGTAATGTTTCTAACATAACGCACTTTATAACCCTTGTGCAATAAATAACGATACACCACATCGAAAGTGATAAAGGGTCTTGCATGACCCAAATGACTTTCGCCACTTACTGTAGGCCCGCAAACATACATGCCCACATAGGGCGCATTGATTGGCTCGAAGACTTCTTTTTGACGTGTAAGTGAGTTGTATATTTTTAGTGGCATAGTAGGCCACAAAGATAATTTTATTTTACCTAATTGAATCGCTAATTCTTGATCAATTGAAGGTCGGCCATGATCATATGGTGATCACTTAGGTTCTCGTCAACGGTCTCCCAGCTTTTCACCTGCCAATGCTTATCGGCCATGATATAATCGATTCTTAAAGTAGGCGATAAGTTCATATAGGTAGCGCCAATACCAAATCCTTTGGCTAAAAAGGCGTCCTGCATGTTGCCCCTAATTTGACGATAGGTATAAGAGCCTGGAACATCATTGAAATCTCCAGTAATGATAGATGGATAGGGGCTCTTTTCGAGTTGCGCTTGGATAATTTGTGCTTGCACTGCCCGAATCATAAATGCTTTTTTCATTTTACGCAATACACCATATTTTGCTTTTAAGGCCTCCTTATTGGCCTCTGTGGCATCATCAATAGCTTCAAAATCATTTTGTTTAAACTTAAATGAAGCCAAATGTGTAGTGTACACGCGTACCGTGTCATCCCCCTTCAATAGATCTACATAAATCAAACTCTCTTGATTGGTATAAGGCACCCTTTCTGCATATAAAATTTTATACTTCGAGTAGACAATACAGCCAGCAAAATAATTGGCTTCGTTGATCTGATGGTCTTTTGAAAAAAAGGAATAAGGATATTTTTGATCAAAATAGGTCGCATGATTTGCTATGTCATTCTTAAGCTCTTTGGTATTGTACTCTTGCATACAAATAATATCTGGATCCCATTTTTGAATGGAAGCAGCAATGTCCTCTGTTCTTAATTTGTGTCCTAAAGGTTGTGGTATATTACCATTGAATTCTTTGACATTAAAACTAGTGATGCGCAAACTATTGTCTTTCTTTTTTTGTGGAAAAGGCGTGCCAGGATGCCATGCAAACAACATTAAAATAGTAGGATAAGCAACAGCCAGTGTCGCAACAGAAATAAAAGAGTAGATGGGTTTTGCGACCAACCAAATAAATAAAAACAACACCTGCAAAACGATAAGGTAGGGTGCAAGTAAACTTAAAAAACCATTCACCCAAATGAACTCTAGTGGCATTAAAAACTGGGGATACAAAAGCAATAGCACAAGCATCAGGTGCAAGGACAATAACAATCCTTTTCCAAAAATTCTAATGCGAGATTTTTTTGCCATGATACAATTGCTATTTTATTAGCCCTCTTTAGGTGCCATAAAACTATTAAATTTTTGAACGACCAAATGCATCCAAGCGCCCAAGTCTATTTTCTTTTTTAATAAAAACATATACAATACCCCCACTAATCCACCCACACTCAGGGTAAGAAAAAAAGCAGGCGAACCTGATAAATGTGTTGCTACTTGAACGACCCCATACACTACAAAGATGGCCCAAACAGGAATACCCAACTTGCCATTGGTTTTAAAAGCAAAGCTTGGATTCAAACTTAAAGCCGCCGTGGCTAAAGCCATGATACTAAGTTCCGCACCCATAAATGAAATACCAGCACCCACTCCAATAAACGCAAAAGCACCTAGGATGCCACTATAAAAATAAATGGGAAACAAATGTTTATTGGCTTGTTGATTTTGTAAGATGCTTCCAAATACGGTTAACCAAATCATATTTCCACACAGGGTCCAAAATTGATCATGTGACCAATTGTATATAAAAAAGGTCCATGGTTTTTCTAAAGCCTCTTGGTAATAGGGAGACAACATAAAATGATGTACCACTTCGTCATAAAACTGTGCCATTGGAAAGCCTTCTAAAAAATAAACCATCCTGGTCATACCATAGGTCACTGCAACCATTAAGTTGACGGATACCAATGCTACTAAGGCATTGTTGTCTGCGCCAAATAAAGGTTTTGATGGTTCTTTTATGTGCATATTGCTGCTTTGAAATTTAAGTAGAAATTAGTTCCATCCATTATTTTTTTGCTTCTTGTTCCAAAGGTACACAAGTAAAAGGCCTACTAGTGCCCCACCCACATGCGCCCATCTTGCTACATTGTCTCCTGCTGTATTACGCACTGCAAAAAATAATTCATAAGAGAAATATAAAATACCTAACCACTTTGCCTTGATTGGAAATAAGAAATAAATATAGATACGTGTATTAGGAAACAAATAAACAAAGGCCATCAAGATACCAAACACAGCGCCACTTGCACCCAAGGTCGCGGTGTTCACTGCCTTATTATAATTATTAGTAAGGAACTCCATGATCTCTGAACGAATACCTGGCGTAGCTAAGCTTACATTGTTTTCGCTTAAAATTCTTGTTAACTGAATTTGGTGTGTTTTTGAATAAGCCAACACCGCCTCATTAAAATCAAGAGAACCCGATACGCTCATTTGACTTAATCGCATCAAGTCGGCCGCCATCGGAACAAATTGATATGAGAGAATCAACAAATGAATCACCGATGCACCCACCCCACACAATATATAAAATAATAAAAAGCGTTTTGGACCCCAGAGATTTTCCAACACCGAACCAAACATCCATAAAGCAAACATATTACCTAATATATGGCCAAAGTCTCCGTGCATAAAAATATGCGTAATCATCTGCCAGGGTTTAAACAAGCTACTTTGCCAAGCATGTAATGCAAAATAATCTTCGACCGAAAAACTGCTGGTTGGTCCCGCAAATGTATTCTGCGCAAAAAACATTAATGCATTGATGATGATTAAGTTTTTAATAATCGTAGGTAAAATCTCAAATCTTGTGGGCCTAAATTCGTTCATAAATTATGCGTTTAATAAATCTGTTCTTTTCAGTTGAACTACATTTTCAATATGCAAAGTATGCGGGAACATATCTACTGGTTGTATTTTAGTCACCGTGTATTTTGCATGAAGCAACGCAAGGTCTCTTGCTTGTGTTGCAGGATTACAGCTTACATACACAATAGTGGGTGCCTCCATCTCTAATAATTTCTGTACTAGTTTTTCGTGCATTCCCGCCCTTGGTGGATCGGTGATAATTACATCCGGCTTACCATGTGTTTCAAAAAATTGATCGTCACAAACCTTGATGACATCACCAGCAAAAAAAGCGGTGGTATTTAATCCGTTCAATGCTGCATTTAGTTTGGCATCCTCAATGGCTTCTGCAACAAACTCTACCCCAATAATTTTTTTTGCTTTTTCGCTACAAAAAATTCCGATACTTCCTGTGCCACAATAAAGGTCATACAACACTTCCTTGCCAGTGAGTTCGGCGAAATCTCTTGTAACTTGATACAATACTTCTGCTTGTTTTGAATTGGTTTGAAAAAAAGATTTAGGACTTATTTTAAATTCAAATTTTTCTAACTTTTCGGTGATATAGCCATTTCCAAAATACACCTGTGGTTCCAAGTCCTGCATGCTATCGTTGCGCTTGGTATTGATCGTGTATAATAAAGTGGTGATCTGCGGAAACTTTTCTAACAATTGATCTAGCAACGCTTTTCTTTGTTGCTCGTCTTCGTAGCCCAATATTAAATTCACCATCCATTCACCCTTGGTAGAGTTTCTTACAAACATATTCCTTAGCCAACCTTGGTGTTGTTTGATATTATAAAAAGGCATCTTGTTATCTAATGCAAATTGCACCACTGCCTTGCGCATCAAATTCGTCGGCTCTTCTTGTAAATAACAAGTATCAATGGGTACTATTTTTTCAAAAAAACCTCTTGCATGAAAACCGCCGTCACCAGGTGATTTTACGGGTTCCTTTCCTGATGCTTTCATCTCTCTGAAGGCTTCAAAAGACATATATATTTCAGTGGCAAAAGTATACTCCACTTTATTTCGATACCCTTCGGTTTGTTTAGCACCCAATATGGCCGGAATGGTGGGTAAGGGAATCTTTGCAATCCTGGTTAAATTATCTACTACCTGTTGTTGCTTATAGATCAGCTGTTGTGCATAAGGAAGCATCTGCCATTGACATCCTCCACAAACTCCAAAATGACTACAAAAGGGTTGGACTCTATTGTCGGAATAACGATGGATTTTTTTTACAAATCCTTCTGCCCAATCGGTTTTATTTTTTTGTAACTGAATGTCTACTAGGTCTCCGGGCACCGCGCCTTCTACAAAGATCACTTTTCCATCTACCCTTGCCAAAGACTTGCCTTCTGCGGCATAATCTTCAATGAGGACATTTTCTAAAATTATTGCTGGTTTTGACTTTCTCACGGAAACAAAGGTACAATCCAGCTACTAGATTATGCGTTTCCTAGTGCTTAAATTAACGCTAAATCTGTTTTTTATTTTTTACATTTACATGCTTAATTTATCCCTTAAGCTTTTGATCTATGTGGCATAAAATTTTTACTTTCACTTGTGGTGTACTATTTTCTTTTTTTGCTGCTAGCGCTAACGCTCAAGCAATTAAAAAACCAGTTGCCTTAGGGCACCAAATCGAAATCACCTTAAAGCCCTATAAAAACACCAAAGTATACCTAGGCTCCAATTTTGGACAAGGCAGGGTGCTTGCAGATTCGGCTTTACTAAACGAATCCAGTGTTGGCTACTTTAAAGGGAAAGAAAAATTAACACCCGGTATTTATTTTATTGTTTCTCCTACTTACAATATCCTTTTTGAATTTCTGGTAGACGATGGACAACAGTTTAAAATTGTTGCAGACACTTTGAATATTGCAGATTATAAAATTATAGGTTCAAAAGAGAATACTATTTTTAGCGATTACACAAAAAGCATGAACCAACTTGGTGCCCAAAGAAATCAATTGAACCTGGCTTTTGCAGGTGCAAAAACAGCCAGCGATTCGGCCCAATTCAAAGCTTCCTTTGCAAAATTAGATTCCTTATTCAAACAAGAAAGACAAAACATTATTACAAAAGCACCTACGTCAATGATGCGTTTTTTCTTAGACGTATTACAAAGACCCGAAGCGCCTCCTATCCCCATCGTCAATGGCAAAGCGGATTCTGCTTATCCTTTTTATTATGTAAAGGCGCATTTTTGGGACAATGTTGTATTCAATGACAACCGATTACTTAGAACCCCTTTCTTTGAAGCAAAGCTAGACGAGTATTTTAATAATTATGTGTCGCAGTCTCCTGACTCAATTATTGAAGAAGTACAATACATGTTAACCGTTGCAAAAACAGGAAAAGAAATTTATCCATTCTTGCTTTTTAAGTTTACCAACAAATATATAAGTCCTCAATTTATGGGACAGGACAAAGTGTTTTTACATTTGTTCCAAAACTTTTTTAGCAAAGGAGATACGGTGTTGTTAAGCAACGAATCCAAAAAAGCAATCACAGAAAGAGCTTATAGTATTATGGCTAACATCATTGGCAATCCTGCGCCAATATTGAATTTGAACACGATGGAGAACAAAACATTTTCCTTGTACAACCTACAAGCAAAATATACATTCATTGCTTTTTGGGATCCAACCTGTGGACATTGTAAAGTAGAAATGCCAAGAGTAGATTCCTTTTATACCCAAAGTTGGAAAAAGATGGGTGTACAAGTGGTGGGGGTGAATACCAACTTTAACGAGTTGGCTGCCTGGAAACGTTTTGTAACAGAACAGCATTTTGATGCAGGGTGGACCCACGCTTATCAAACGGAAGCCGCATTGAATGCAGAAATAAAAGCAGGCAATCCAACTACCATCAGGCAGTTGTACGATGTGTTTAAAACCCCTACTTTTTATTTATTAGACAAGGATAAAAAAATTATTGCTAAGAATTTATCGGTAGAACAGTTTCATGACTTCTTAGTTTCCCAGCAAAAAAAATAATAGATTCAATTAAAATACGGCAGAGACAACATCTCTAATAACCTTAGGTTTCCCTAGTGTATAGTAATGTAATACAGGCACGCCTGCTGCTTTTAATTCCTTGCTTTGTTGGATCAACCATTCTGTGCCAACTTGCTCACATTCCGCATCTGTCTTACACTTGTTGATTGCGTTAGAAAGCTCTGTAGGAATGTCTACATGGAATATTCTTGGAAGAATCGTTAATTGCTTCTTATTGGTGATTGGCTTTAAGCCTGGAATGATCGGCACCGTAATACCCATATCGCGACAAGCTTTCACATACTCCAAAAACTTTTGGTTGTTGAAAAACATTTGTGTCATGATATAATCTGCACCTGCATCTACTTTCTCTTTGGTCTTTTGTAAATCAATTTCAAAATTAGGAGACTCAAAATGTTTTTCTGGATAGCCCGCTACGCCCATACAAAAATTGGTCTTACCCCCATTTAAAATATCTTCGTCTAAATAGATCCCTTGATTCAATTGACCTACTTGTTTTAATAAATCAATCGCGTACTTGTTTCCGCCTGGCTCTGGTTCAAAGCTAGCTTCGTTTTTAGCAGCATCTCCCCTTAAGATCAAGGCATTGTCTATACCTAAAAATTGTAAATCAATTAAAGCATCTTCGGTCTCACGCTTTGTAAATCCACCACAAATAATATGGGGCACCGCATCAATATTATAGTGGTTCATGATCGCCGCACAAATACCCACCGTGCCTGGACGCTTACGTACATCCACTTTTTCGAAAGTACCGTCTGTTTTTTTCTTAAACATGGTTTCGCTTCGGTGGTAGGTGACATTGATCCAAGAAGGTTTAAACTCCATCAGGGGATCCAAATGATCATAGATAGAAGTTATGGTTTTACCTTTTAAAGGGGGCAGGATCTCAAAAGAGACCAATGTATCTTTTGCTTTGGCTAAATGTTCTGTTACGTGCATAGAATGCAAAAATAGTTAATATTATTTGACTAGGTTCAAATAGGCCTATTTACCCTTATTTTTGTACAAATAATAACTGTGATACTTACGATTCATACCGATAAACTGATTAAACAATACAAGGGCCGCAAGGTAGTTGACCAGGTAAGCGTATCGGTTAAACAAGGAGAGATTGTAGGATTATTAGGACCCAATGGCGCTGGTAAAACAACTACCTTTTATATGGTGGTCGGATTGATTGCACCAGATGAAGGTCGTGTGTTTTTAAACGAAGAAGATATTACGCACTTGCCTATGTACAAACGTGCACAAATGGGCTTAGGTTATTTACCACAAGAAGCAAGTGTGTTTAGAAAGTTAACGGTTGCAGACAATATCATGGCCATTTTGGAAATGACCAAATTGACAAAAGGTGAGCGCTTACATAAAATGGAAACGCTTTTAGATGAATTTAATTTACAAAAAGTAAGAAACAATAACGGGGATAGCCTAAGCGGAGGAGAACGTAGAAGAACTGAAATCGCTAGGGCTTTGGCGGTAGATCCTAAATTTATTTTATTGGATGAACCCTTTGCTGGCGTGGATCCTATCGCAGTTGAAGACATTCAGTCTGTGGTAGCAAGATTAAAATTAAAAGACATTGGCATCTTAATAACCGACCACAATGTGAACGAAACATTGTCTATTTGTGATCGTGCTTATTTGTTAATAGAAGGGAAAATATTTAAACATGGTACTGCCGAAGAATTAGCAGAAGACGAACATGTAAGACGCTTGTACCTTGGTACCAACTTTGAATTAAAACGCAAAGATTGGATCATCGAAATGGGACAAAAATAGCCTATGAAGATTTTTAGCCCTGCTTTATCAAGATTAGCAAGATTACGTTATTGGCAGATCGAAAACTGGATGAAAAATCCCATAGCTGCTCAACGTGAAGTATTGCAGGACCTAATCACCCACGGCCAGTACACTCAAATGGGCAGAAAGTACCAGTTTAGCACGCTCTTCACCATTAGAAAATTCAAAGAGACCGTCCCCATTCATTCCTACGAAGACCTTAAACCCTATATTGACCAAACTCTTCAGGGCGAAAATGCTGTTCTATGGAATACACCAGTAGCCTGGTTTGCTAAAAGTAGCGGCACCACTAGTGATAAAAGTAAATTTATACCCCTCAGCAAGGAAAGCATTGAGGACAATCATTTTCAAGGATCTAAAGATGTGTTAACCATTTATTACCATGCGTTTCCGGATAGTGACTTATTAACCGGCAAAGGCTTGGTGATTGGCGGAAGCCATCAAGTACATCCCATTCAAGAGGGTATACAATATGGAGACCTAAGCGCAGTCTTACTTCAGAATGCACCTATCTGGTCGGGTTTAATTCGAGTGCCTGAATTATCAATTGCTTTGATGGACGAATGGGAATCAAAAATTGAAATGCTAGCACAAAGCACCATTCAAGAACCGGTCACTTCTATTGCAGGCGTGCCAACTTGGACCTTGGTTTTATTAAAAAGAATTTTAGAAATTACAGGAAAGCAAACGATCAAGGAAGTTTGGCCAGATTTTGAATTGTACATTCATGGAGGAGTGTCCTTCACACCTTATAGAGAACAGTTTAAAAAAATAATCGGCGGCGACTGTAATTATATAGAGATCTACAATGCAAGTGAAGGTTTTTTTGCAGCACAGGATCGACTGGACGAAGAAGGTATGTTGCTGTTTTTAGACCATGGTATTTTTTATGAATTCATGCCGATCGAAGAATACGGAAAAGAAAATCCAATAACCATTGGTTTAGATAAAGTCACAGTAGGCAAAAATTACGCAATTATCATAAGCACCAATGGTGGATTATGGCGCTATCTAGTTGGAGATACCGTACAATTTGTTACACTAGAACCCTACCGCATTAAAGTGAGTGGAAGATTAAAACAATACATCAATGCTTTTGGAGAAGAAGTGATTGCAGACAACAGTGACAAAGCGATCAGTGAAACCTGTGCCAGTTTTAAGGTCGTGATGAAAGAGTATACTGCTGCACCTATCTATATGTCAGACAAAGGTGCAGGTGCGCACGAGTGGTTGATTGAATTTGAACAAGCACCAACCGATATGCATGCATTTGCCGTTGCATTAGATAAAAATTTACAAGCAGCCAATAGTGATTACGAAGCAAAAAGACATAAAGATATTGCATTAAGTTTGCCACAAATTACAGCAGTAAAAAAAGATTGCTTTCATGAGTGGTTAAAAAGAAAAGGGAAATTAGGCGGCCAACACAAAGTGCCTCGCTTATCGAATGAGCGTACTTTTTTAGAAGAAATAAAATTAATTCACCAAGAAGGATAACAGGTAGCAAGTAAGCTGAAAGGTGTTCAAAATATAAAATTAAATTAAATGACAGATGCGTTAGGATGGGTGGCCACCGCTGTGGTAGTAGGTTCTTTTGCAATACAAGATGTAAGAAAATTAAGAATAGCCAACACCATGGGTAGTTTGCTTTGGATTGCTTATGGTTTTTTAAAACAGGATAATCCTGTTATATTTGTAAATATTAGCATTGTTTTAATGCATACTTATTGGTTTATAAAAAACAGAAAGTAATGAAATTATTAGCAGGAAAAGTAGCTATTGTAACAGGTGCAGCTAGAGGTATAGGGGCGGCCATTGCGTTAAAATTGGCAGAACAAGGTGCACATATTGCCTTCACGTATGTGAGTGACAGTAGTGTAGACAAAGCAAATCAATTAGTAGCATCGATAGAAAAATTAGGCGTAAAAGCAAAAGCATATCAAGCCAATGCAGGTGACTTTGCTGCTTGTGAAACTTTTGTAAATGATGTAGTTGCCAGTTTTGGTACCGTTGATATTTGCGTGAACAACGCAGGCATCTCTAAGGACAATTTATTATTGCGCATGACGCCAGAACAATGGGACGATGTGATGGAAACCAATTTAAAGAGTGTATTCAATATGACCAAGCAAGTGATTCGTCCAATGATGAAAGCGCGCAGTGGAAGTATTATCAATATGAGTTCTATCATTGGTATTCGTGGTAATGCAGGTCAAAGTAGCTATGCAGCAAGTAAAGCGGGCATCATAGGATTCACTAAATCCATTGCAGCAGAAGTAGGTAGTCGTAATATTCGTTGCAACGCTATTGCTCCTGGATTTATCGAAACCGATATGACACACTATTTAAATGAAGGCGAAGCTGGAAAAGCTTTCTTGGATAAAATACCTTTAGGTCGTTTTGGTAAAGCGGAAGAAATTGCAGATACCACTTTGTTCTTGGCGAGTGATATGAGTAGCTATATCACAGGACAAGTGATTAGCGCTTGCGGCGGTTTGAATATTTAAATTCTTGTATCGATTTCTGCTTTTAAATCTGCATAAATAGATTCAACAGTGCCTTCGCCCTTAACAGATACTACTTTATTAAATTGTTTGTAATAAGTAGCGACTGCTGTAGTCTTATCATGGTACTCTTGTATTCTAGCACGAATAATGGTTTCGTTGGTATCATCACTTCTTCCCGAAGTCAATCCTCTTCCTAATAATCTTTTTACCAACTCTTCCTCGCTTACTTCCAATGCAAGTACTACGTTGATCTCGTTTGATTTCTTTTCCAATAACGCGTCTAATGCAACACACTGAGCAGTGGTTCTTGGAAATCCATCAAATAAAAACCCCTTGGCTTCTGGATGTGCATTCATAAAATTATCTACCATGCCAATTACCACTTCATCTGGAACAAGTTGACCTTGATCCATTAATCTTTTTGCTTCCATGCCCAAGGTCGTTTGATCAGCAATCTCACTACGCAATAAATTGCCCGTTGATAAGTGCTGCAAACCATAGGCTGCGATAATGTTTTCACTTTGTGTGCCTTTACCGCTTCCTGGAGGACCAAATAAAATTAAATTGAACATGGGATATGGTTGATAGATAACAAAGATAACGAACTAGAGTTATTTTTTTTAACTCGATCTTATATTTTAGTCAACAAATTATCTGAATACTTGTTAGTATTTTTATATAGAAATCTATCCCATGTATAAAATACTTTGTTTTTGCCTTTTGATCAGCCAAACAGCTTGTGGCCAAAGCGCTATAAAGCAATCCAATAAATCGAATACCATGCCTACTAAAGAAAACGCTTATTACTCCAGAACCAGCAAAGACCCTGTGGTCGTACCTGATAGTGTTTGGAAACAAATTTTAAGTCCAGAAGTATATGCCATTGCTAGACAAAAAGGCACAGAGCGTCCATTTACAAGTGCTTTTGAAACTTCTAAGGCCATCGGTACCTATTATTGTAAAGCATGCGGCAATCCCTTATTCAAAAGCGATACCAAATTTGATAGCGGATGTGGCTGGCCTAGTTTTTATGAACCCCTTACCAAACAATCCATTATTTACACGCCAGACAATACTCATGGCATGGTAAGAACCGAAGTACAATGCGGTAAATGCAAGGCGCATTTAGGGCATGTGTTTGAAGATGGTCCACCGCCAACAGGATTGCGCTATTGTATCAATGGGGTTATTCTTGATTTTGATGCAAAATAATACATTGCATACGCTGTAATAAATAAGCCTACAAAAGACAAGACCATCACGCTTTGTGCAAAGAAGGACGTCCAGGCCACTTGAAGGGTCATGCCCTCTTTTACCAACATCACCGATACGCTACCCACATAGCCAATGGCGTCTGCTAAATAGATAAAAAATCCAGCATTGCCTTTAATTGAAAAGGCGGCAATCAAACGATCAAAATAGATAGAGTTAAAAGGGATATATACTAAGTATAATCCTAGGCCCACCAACAACATCCACCAAAATGGATCCAATAATTGTTGGGTGAAAAAATAGGTAGACAAGCCTGCTACCACAAAGCCAATTAAAATAAATACATGGGCAATCATAAACGCCTTGAAGCTATTCTTAATCGCTACAACGGCGCCGATCAAAACTAAAATAAAGATAGTAATAGGTATTTCTGTTTCAGAAAAAGTAGAAGGCTTTGCTGCATAACCCATCTCCTTCCACATATCTGCAGAAAAATTATCCCTAATATCTCTAAAGATGGTCGCAAATAAATAGATCGCAATAAAAGCAATAACCCCAGGCAAATACTGCTTTAAAATTAATTTTCTGTCTGCTGCAGTCATCGGAATCCTCTTGGCCCTCAAGGCCTCGTCTTCCACAGAGGGCGCTGGTACTTTCTCCAACCCCCAAACACAAAGTACTAGTGGTAATGCAAACACTAAGCCGGTGCAAAATGGTACCCAGGTTTCAGCCACATTAAAATCTTGCATCAACCAAGCGCCCACCGACTTGACCCAACCTGCCGAAAAAATAAAACTCACTGCTAATGCTGCGCCAATAAAATCCGTGCTCCTCCTACCTTCTACATAAGAGAAGACCACGCCCCATAACATACCCAACGGAAAACCATTGATAAATAAAAACAAAATGCTGTAGGGCGCTGGTACCAAAGCAAATAAAAGCCATGCTGCCCATGCAATACCTGTTAGTAAAAAAATAATTTTATATCGATCCTTTTTTTCTAGTCCAGAAATAAATTGAATGCCATAAAATTTAGCCATTAAATAACCCAACATTTGGCTGATCACCATCGCTGTCTTAAAAGCTATTGGTCCAAATGTCATCCCCTCAAAAGTGCAAACTGTAAATGATTTTCTAAAGCCAAAAATAAAAACATAGGTACCGAATGAAACAAGTGCTGCATAGAGTGCAACCGATTTCTCTTTTGTAATAAATGACATGCCCTTTACTTTTAATGAAAACAATTGGTTTCAATCGTCCTCTTAAAGATAGGGGTAATTCAATTAATTTTTATGGTAGGCGAAAACAAAAGGCTTTGCTGGGTTTTCTTTTAAGAGGCGCTTAACTAGGTGTGGCTTTTGAATGATTTTTCTGTTATTCAAGTCCATCACTTCAATGTTCTGATAAAATTGTTCCACCTGTTCTATTTGAAACAACATCGCATGTATTTCCAACAACAATATCAATTGCTTTTGTTTTTTTAAAACATCGTTGTTTGCAATATAAATGTGGCTTCTTAACATGGATACAAAACTACAATTTTTTACAACTATATTTGAATAAGATTTATTTATCCATGCCACAAAAATCTGTACTCATCGCACCCCTTGATTGGGGACTTGGTCACGCAACAAGGTGCATCCCCATTATTGCTGCATTAGATGCACTTGGCTACAGCGTAACCATCGCTACAGACGGACCGCATGAAATTATTTTAAGAGAAGCCTTTCCCAGATTGACTTTTATGAAATTAAAAGGATATGGTATTCGTTATTCGAAAAATGCAAAAGGCTTTGCTTTGAAAATGATCCTACAGATTCCAAGGATTTTGTACAACATAATAAGAGAGTTTTGGTGGTTAGCTAGAACAAATAGACAACAAAGATTTGACCTCGTTATTTCGGACAATCGATTAGGTTTTTTTCATCTTTCAACCCCTTCGATTTTCATCACACACCAATTGAACCTTCAAACCCCTTTTGGGTGGACAACCCGTTTATTACAGTGGATGCAATATACTTGGTTTAAGTTTTTTTACGCGATGGTCTGGGTGCCCGATATGGAAGGTGCTGAAAGCTTATCCGGCCAATTGGGCAATCCAATCAACATGCCCTCCGTACCTGTTTGGTATATGAACCTCCTCTCAAGAATGGCCGAGCAGGCCGAGGCTTTGACCGATCCACCCATACCACCGCTTTTGTTTTTAGGAATTGTATCTGGGCCAGAGCCGCAAAGAGGCCTTTTTCAATCTATTTTATGGGAAGAAGGCAATGCGCTGCATGTCCCTTTTCAAATTATTGCAGGAACCGCAAATCAACCAGACAACAACGCAGTATCCGCTACTGGTACTTTGCTCCCGCACTTAGGGGGTCCTGAATTAGCAAAAGCCATTCAAAACGCAACCTATATAATAAGTAGGGGTGGATACACCAGTTTGATGGAATTGATTCCTTTTAAGAAGAAGTTAATTTTAATTCCCACACCCGGCCAAACAGAACAAGTATACCTGGCAAAAAGATGGCAAGAAAAAGGCTGGGCGATTGCCTACCAACAAACCGAATTTAAGCTAGCCGACGCTTTGAAAAAGGCTGCTGATTTTAACTATCAACCCATCCCTTTTAAAAGCTTTACAAAAGAAGCCTTGAAAGCTACATTAAAGCAAGTAAATTTGTAATATGGCGGTGCAAAAAACGGAAGAGGGGATTTTTGAAAATTTATCCAACTATTTAATCATTGACGTTCGAAGTCCGGGAGAGTATGCGCATGCACATATGCCGAATGCTTTGTCACTTCCTTTGTTCACAGACGAAGAGCGTGCAACAGTGGGCACCACATATAAACAAAACAGCAGGGAAGCGGCAATAAAAATTGGTCTACCTTTTTTTGGTACCAAAATGTTAGGGATGATTGAACAAGTAGAAGAGTGGGTCGCTGCCTACAAAAAAACAAATGACCAAGCGCCTACTATTTTAGTGCATTGTTGGCGAGGCGGTATGCGCAGTGCTGCTGTTGCATGGTTACTAGATCTATATGGATACCCCACCAAACAACTTACAGGAGGCTACAAGGCTTACCGCAATTGGGTGCTAGCGCAGTTCGATAAAAACTATTCCATGAAAGTGCTAGGAGGTTATACCGGTTCTGGTAAAACAGAAATTTTATTGCAATTGCAAAAAAGTAAAATTCCTGTAATTGACTTGGAGGGATTAGCCAATCATAAAGGCTCTGCATTTGGTGCTTTAGGTCAAAATGAACAAACAAGTCAAGAGCAATTTGAAAATAATTTAGCGACCGCGCTTTTTAATGTAAGTTCCATACATACTTTTTTTTGGATCGAAGATGAAAGTCAAAGAATTGGAACCAATATGTTGCCCATGCCGTTTTTTAAAAACTTGCGCAATAGTGTTTGTTACTTTATTGACATACCCTTTGCATCTCGTTTACAATTTATTGTGCAGGGGTATGGTCAGTTTTCAGTCCCTGATTTAATTGCTGCAAGTTTAAGAATTCAAAAAAGACTAGGTGGGCTTGAGACTAAAAACGTAGTCAACTTTTTAGTTGAAAAAAATATCGAAGGGGCCTTTGAAATTCTATTGAAATACTACGACAAAGTATATTTAAAAAATATCGAAAACGCTACGGTGCCCAAATTGAAAACCGAAAGTATACAAGCCTCAGAAGTGAATCCAATTCATAACGCAGGTTTGCTGATGCATCTTTAAATAATACCTATGATACAACAAATTTTAGCCTGGTGGTTTTTTAAAGT
>JBFYPO010000087.1:0-4943 GCA_041303215.1 Asinibacterium sp.
AGACCCGCTTTCCATTTCACGCCAACTAAAGGTTGGATGAACGATCCGAATGGGATGATTTTTTTAAATGGCCAATACCATTTGTTTTACCAGCATTATCCAGATTCAACTGTGTGGGGTCCCATGCATTGGGGACAGGCCACCAGTAAGGATTTGGTAGAATGGGCCCATCAGCCCATTGCTTTATTTCCAGACAGTATTGGTATGATTTTCTCTGGTTCTGCAGTCTTGGATAAAAACAATACAAGTGGTTTAGGACGCAATGGAGTCGCTCCATTGGTAGCGATTTTTACACAACATAATATGCCTGGAGAAAAAGCAGGTAGGGTGGACTTTCAAAACCAATCCATCGCGTATAGTTTAGATGAGGGCAAAACTTGGACCAAATATGCTGGCAACCCTGTTTTAAAAACACCCAATTTGAAGGACTTTAGGGACCCTAAAGTGATTTGGCATGCAGCTTCTAAAAAATGGATCATGAGTTTGGCCGTTGGAGACCATGTTGAATTCTATAGTGCGCCTAATTTGATTGACTGGACTAAGGAAACTGAATTTGGGAAAGGCCAATTTGCGCATGGGGGTGTTTGGGAATGCCCGGATTTATTGAGTTTTAACCTCGATGGACGCACTATTTGGGTATTATTAGTGAGTATGAATCCAGGAGGACCGAATGGAGGTTCTGCCACACAATACATGGTGGGTGATTTTGATGGACACGAGTTCAAGCCTTTTACAACCCAAACCAAGTGGATGGATTATGGTCCAGATAATTATGCTGGTGTTAGTTTTTCAAATTTAGGTGATAGGAATGTACTGATTGGCTGGATGAGTAATTGGAATTATGCCAATCTAGTGCCTACTGAAAAATGGAGGAGCGCGATGACAGTGCCAAGGGAATTAAGTTTGGTGAAACATAACACCAATGGAAACGCAACTGTATACACAAATCCATCTACTAGATCAAGTGAAAACGATTTTCTTTTAGTATCAAATCCTGTGCAGGAATTAGATGCTCGATTTGCTAAAATAGCATCAAAAGATAATCTTATGCCCAATCGAATTGAGTTGAGAGGTCTTGAGGTTGCTGATTTTACTATTGTTTTTTCAAATGACTACAATGAAAAATTAGTGGTTGGATTTGATGCAGGAAAGCAAGAATACTTTGTGGATAGAACTCATTCAGGTATTGCCTCTTTTCAAAATACATTTGCCTCAAAGTCAACTGCGACAAGGCTCAGGAAAGGATCGACCATTGACCTTACTTTGCTAATGGATAAAACATCTATCGAATTATTTGCAGACGGTGGGCGTACCCTGATGACGGCTTTGTTTTTTCCAACGCATCCTTATACAAAATGGACAATACAATCTACAAAAACCATTCCTTCTTCCTCGATGAATTTATTTTCATTTAAATAGACTTTAAACATTTTAAGTCTTCATTTGTTATTTCCTTATGCAACATTTTACACCTGCTGAATGGCAATCTTGGGAAAGATTTTATAGAGCTAATTTTATCAATAGCTTAACTGGTTTTAAATCTGCAAGTGTAATTGGTACAATGAATGCAGCAGGTATTCCGAACTTGGGAATGTTTAGCAGCATGGTGCATATTGGTTCTGATCCCGCATTAATTGGCTATATCAATCGCCCCGTTGCTGCCGCCCCTCATACACTCGCTAATATAAAATCCAATGGCTTTTATACGGTGAACCATATTCATCCTGGTATTGTAGCTCAAGCACATCAAACCAGTGCCAAATATCCAGATGAAGTCGATGAATTTACCGAAGTGGGATTGACCGCTGAATATATTGATGGTGTGCAAGTGCCTTTTGTGAAAGAGAGTTCCATTAAATACCTGCTTTCTTTGAAAGAAATTATTCCTATTCAATTGAATGACACTTTTTTGGTGATTGGTCAATTAGAAAAGGTGATGATAGACGCCACTTTACAACCGGCTCCAGACGGATTCCTGCATTTGGATCAGGCTGGGACTATTTGTAGTAATGGGTTAGATGCTTATTATACAACAGCCTTGATTGATCGCTATGCCTATGCCAAACCAGGCAAGCCGGCTGAAAAATTATAACCGCCAATTGTCCATCTTTCTATTGGATACCCTTTCTTTTTAGTAAATTACATCAAATCGATGTATATGAATCCTTGTCAATTTGATGATGCAAGAAGGGGCTTCTTAAAAAAATCAGCTGCTGTGGCTGCATTTTATTTAACGCCATCTGTTTTAGTAAAAACATTTGCGGCAGATGCTGTGGTACCCATGCCCATTGCGAAAGAAAAACTACAATTTATTTTAAATGGCAAACCAGTTACACTTGAAATTGATGCAAGAACAACGATGCTTAATTTATTAAGAGAGCATATTGGTTATACAGGCACAAAAAAAGGTTGTGAGATGGGTCAGTGTGGTGCATGTACCATTCATGTAAACGGAAAACGTCTTAAATCATGCACCCAATTGGCTTTAAACCATCAGCAGCATAAAATTACTACGATCGAAGGCTTAGCAAATGGGGATCAATTACATCCGATGCAAGCTGCATTTTTAAAACATGATGCTTTTCAGTGTGGCTATTGCACTTCTGGACAAATCATGTCTGCCGTGACTTGTGTAAGAGAAGGCAATGCAAAAACACGCGCCAGCATTCAATCTTATATGGATACGAATATTTGTAGATGTGGTGCTTATCAAAACATTGTGGATGCCATTGAAGAAGTGGCTAAGTCTGGAGTAAAAATTTAATCCTTTTAATTTATTGTATGAACAATTCAACTATACTCAATAACGATACAAATTTATCCAAGCTTGATTTTGCAGATGAAAGAGTGGATGGAGCGGATAAAGTAACAGGCAAAGCGAAATATGCCGCAGAATACAATTTGCCCAATATGGCTTATGCGGTATTTGTAACTAGTAGCATTGCAAAAGGAACGATTAAAAATATCGACACGGCAAAAGCATTGGCATCACCGGGTGTATTGGATGTCATTTATTATGCAAACTGTCCTGCCGTTCCAGGTTATTTAACCAATGCTGCAGAACGTCCAAAAAATGTATTCGAATGGCGTGGTCACAAAGTGTTGCATGACAATCAAGTTCGTTTTTTTGGACAACCGGTTGCATTGATTGTGGCAGATAGTTTAGAAAACGCCAATGCTGCGATTCGTTTAGTGCGTCCCGAGTATGAAGCTCAAGCTTTTGAAACTAATTTTACAACAGCGAGAAAAGATGCCTCAAAATTAAAAGGAACTGTGGCTTATAAAAGAGGTACTGAAAATGCATTTAAAACGGCACCTGTATTTGTAGAAGCGGAATACACCATTCCTGCCGAAGTGCATCTTCCTATGGAAATGCATGCTACGGTTGCATTTTGGGAGGGAGAAGATAAAGTCACTTTGTATGATAAAACACAGGGCCCAAAAAGTACTCAAACAGCTGTGGCGCGCACTTTTGGTTTGTTAGATAAGAACGTAAGAGTGATTGCAGAAAATGTAGGGGGTGGTTTTGGAAGTGGATTAAGAAGCTGGGCCAATGTGCCTGCTGCTTTGATTGCGGCAAAAAAATTAAATCGCCCAGTGAAACTGGTATTAACAAGGCCACAAATGTTTTCGCTAGTGGGTTATCGTCCTGAGTCTTGGCAAAAAATTGGATTAGGTGCAGATGTGACGGGTCGTTTTATGGGTATTACACATGAAGCCATTAGTGCCACATCTCGTTATGAAGATTTTAGAGAAGGCATTGTGAATGTGTCTAAATTTTTATACGCTGCCGAAAATGTAGATACCAAGTATAGTATGTTGCCTCTAGATATGAGTACACCTGTTTGGATGCGTGGTCCTGGTGAAGCGACAGGTTCTTATGGCCTAGAGTCTGCAATTGATGAGTTGTCTTATAAATTAAAAATGGATCCTGTGGAGTTGAGGTTGAAAAATTTTACCACAGTGAATCCGGAAAATAAATTGCCCTTCTCGGATATCAATTTAAAAGATTGTTATGCCTATGGTCAACAAAAAATTGGTTGGAAAAATCGTCCGACGACACCAGGCACTTTAAAAGAAAATGGTTGGTTGATAGGGTATGGTATGGCCAATGGAGTTTTTGGTGCAGGCAAAGGAAGCGCTTCTGTGCGTGCATTATTAACTAAGGACGGAAGATTGACTTTAGAATGTGCAGTGAGTGATATGGGTCCAGGCACGACAACCTCTATGACAAAAATTGCTGCTGCCGCAATGCAGATGCCCATTGAAAAAATAAAATTCAAATTAGGAGATTCAGATTTACCTCCTGGTCCTTCTCAAGGTGGATCTGGTACCACTTCTACAGTAGGATCTGCAGTGGACCTTGCATGTAACACCGTGATGCAAAAATTAAAAGAATTGGCCATCCAACAGGTACCTTCATTTAGCAGTTTCAATGCAGCTGCATTGGCGGTTAAAAATGAAAAGGTGATGGTAGTTGCAGATTCAAGTATCCAAATTAGTGTAGCAGATTTATTAGAACAAAGTCCTGCAAAACAAATTGATTTAATTATTAACTCTACAGGTAAAACCGCTGAGCAATTAAAGTTCACAAGTAATTCTTTCTCTTCCCATTTTGTAAAATTGGCGGTCAATCCAAAAGATGGTGCGATTAAAATTTTACAAGTAGTCACTACTGGAGATGCGGGTAAAATAATTAGTCCAAAAACAGCAAGAAGTCAAATGATTGGTGGTGTGGTAGGAGGTATAGGCATGGCCTTGACAGAGCAGTTGGAAATGGATCATGTAACGGGTCAAATTATCAATGCAAGTTTTGGCGCTTATCATGTGCCATTGCATTCACAAATTCCTCCAACCGATGTTTGGTTTGTAAATAAGCCAGATGTGAATATGAACTCCATTGGTGCCAAGGGGATTGGTGAAATTGCGCTAATCGGTTTTGC
>JBFYPO010000088.1:0-8031 GCA_041303215.1 Asinibacterium sp.
AAACCATCTTTAAGTCCGCGCTACCCCATTTATTAGCCATTTTGGTATTTGCCATTGTGGCGATTGTTTATTGCAAACCTGCACTTGACGGTAAAGTATTGCAACAATCGGATATTACTCAATTTAAAGGCATGGCACAAGATGCGTTAAATTATAGAGCGATCAATGGACATACTCCACTTTGGACTAATAGTATGTTTGGAGGGATGCCCACTTATCAAATTACAGGAGTAATTGGTTATGAATTCTCCATTGGTGTTTTGGACAGAATTTTTACACTTGGTTTACCAGAACCAATTAGCCTCTTCTTTTTAGCAAGTATTGCCTTTTATTTCTTGGCACAAATACTTGGCTTTAATACCATAATTAGTATTGTAGGTGCATTAGCATATAGTTATGCAACATATAATCCAGTAATCATCATAGTAGGACATATCACAAAAATGCACGCTATTGCCTATTTACCTTTTTTCATTGGCTCACTTTTTTTACTATTTAAAAAGGAGTATTTATGGGGAAGTCTTTTAACGTCAATTTCTACTGCACTTTTAGTTCAAGCGAACCATTTGCAGATAACTTACTATGGAATTATAATCGCATTGTTTATGTCGATTTATTATTTAGTAATTTGGATTAAAGCAAAAGATTTTAAAGCAATTTATACAACCCTTGTAGCGGGTTTAGTTGCAGCTATACTAGGCTTGGCGGTCAATGCGCCTATTTTAGTCAGTACCTATGAATATGGGAAGGCGTCCATTAGAGGAGGAAGTGCCTTAGTTACCAAAGAAAGTAAAACTAATGCTACTGGATTGAATAGCGACTATGCATTAAGCTATAGTATGTTCAAAACAGAACCTTTGGTATTGATGTTCCCGAACCTTTATGGTGCTAGCAGTGATCCAAATTTGATAGATCCTAGTAAATCAAAAGCAATAGAAACACTACAACAAATGCCCCCAGAATTAGGTCAAAATCTTCAAAGCTTTCTGCAATTTTACTGGGGTGGTATTGGATTTACCGCAGGTCCTCCCTATATAGGTATGATTATTTGTCTACTTGCCTTAATTGGCTTTTCTAATAATAATAACCCGCATCGAATTTGGATTGGAGCAACCATAGTTCTTTCATGCTTACTAGCTGCAGGGTCTTATTTAAAAGGTTTTAATTTGTTTATTTTAGAAAACATTCCGTTCTATAATAAATTTAGAGCACCAAGTATGATCATGGTAGTCCCAACACTTTTAATGGGCATCATGGCTCTTTATGGGGCAGAAGGATTGGCTAAGGAAACCAGTTTCGCAAATTTTACAAAAAAATATAAAATAGGCCTAGGCTTAATTACTGCTGTCTTTTTAGTTGTTTTAGGTATCTACTTCTCCTCTGATTTCAAGAACGAAGATGATAGTCAAAAAATAGCAAGTTGGTATCAAATAGTGACAAGCCAGATACAAGACCCAGCTCAAAGAGAAGCATACTTAACGCCGGCTAATGATTTAATGCGAGCTGTTGTTTTAGATCGGAAAGCATTATTAACTGGCGACTTAACTACCGCATTCATTTTTATTAGCTTATTGGGTTTACTAGTTGTGCTTGTTATTAAAAAATTAATTAATCAAACTGTATTTTATATTGGCATAGGTCTTTTAACGTTGATCGACTTATTTCAAGTGAACGTAAAGTATTTAAAAGGTGATAATTTTATTGAACAAGCTGAAAATGAAACTGCCTTTACTTTAACTCCTCTTGACATTGCGATCAAAAAAGATACAAGTTTTTACAGAGTACTTGATTTACGTTATGGCATTTCTAATTCTTTCAACGGAGGCGCATTGATAGCTTACCATCACCGAACAGTTGGCGGATACAATCCAGCCAAATTGAGCATTTATCAGGACTTAATAGAAAATCAATGGTATAAGTACCCTAATTGTTTACCTACTTTAAATATGATGAATACTAAATACATCATTACTGGTGATTTAGCAAAAGACACCATCCCAAATAAAGAAGCGCTAGGAAATGCTTGGTTTGTCAAAGGCATTCAATACGAAAAAGACCCAGCATCAGTCATGAAGCGTCTAGATAATTTTAATCCAAAAGACACCGCTATTATTGAAGAGAAAGATAAAATCACAAGCCTAAGTCAAATTGGATATGATAGTACTTCTAGTATTGCATTGACAAAAAATGACAATGACGACGTATATTACACATCAAGTTCAAATGAAGATCAATTTGCAGTCTTTAGTGAAGTTTACTATAACCTTGGCTGGAAGGCTTATATTGACGAAAAAGAAGCACCTATTGTCAAAACGAATTATGTTTTAAGAGGCTTGGTTGTGCCAAAAGGAAAGCATGAAATACATTTTTCATTCAGACCGTCTTCAATAGATACCTCCAAAAAAGCATCAGGTGTAGCTTCTATATTATTATGGTTATTGATTGGATTTACTGGTTTTAAATGGTTTCAAAAAAATAAATCATTATAACTAAGATGCTAATTTCAGTTATCATTTGTAGCTACAACCGCGCTAATTATATTGGCGAAGCATTGGATGCATTGTATCACCAATCAGCTCCATTGGATCAGTTTGAAGTGTTGGTCATAGATAATAATTCCAGCGATGGCACGCCTGAGGTTTTTGAACAATGGAGGTCAGCTCATCCCAATGGTTATTTTCATTACACAACAGAAACAAAACAAGGTGCCTCTTTTGCAAGAAATACCGGAGCAGCATTGGCTAAAAGCGATTGGCTTTGCTTCATTGACGACGACGCTGTAGCACACAAGGATTTTATAGAAAATATCATTCAACACATTAAAGTTCACCCAGACAGGGTTGGATTTGGCGGCAGAATCATTCCAAGGTATGTACCAGCTGAGCCAAAATGGATGAGTTACTATGTGTCTAGTATGGTGGGTAATTTTGATTACGCGCCCACAGCTTGTGCATTCGAAAATGGCAAGTACCCTCTTGAATCTAATATGGTAGTCAACAAAAAAATATTTGATTTAATAGGCGGATTTAATACCAACCTCCCAGGGGTAGTTGGCACTTTAAGAATAGGAGGAGAAGGAAAAGATCTGTTCTATAAAATAATGGCATTAGGAAATAAAATTTATTACGATCCGTTTATCATTGTTGAACATGTAGTTGAAGTAAAAAAATTAACTAAGGAATATTTATACAGGGTTGCAAGTGGCATTGGCAGAGGAGAAAGATCAAGAACAAAAGCCATCTCTAAAAAAAATTACCAACTTAAAATTTTGGAATACCTTTTCAAACTAGGCGCTTCCATCATTTTAGGATTAAAATATGCTTTACAAGGTAATCCTGCTAAAACAATGCCTGTTATTCAGTTTCGAATAGACGCCCTTTTAGGCCTTATTGGACGATAGACTTTTTACGCCGACAAGCTATTAAATAAACTTGTAAAAGTATTTTTTACCCTGAATAATCCTTGGAACAACAGTCCAAACAGTGAGCACATTTTTTGCAAATCCACTCAAGTATCTCATTTCAGAAGTGGGTGATTTTCCATTTAAACTACTCATTAGGATACTTGCAATAATTGAATAAGGAATAGCCCAAGTATAATTTAATAAAAGCACCATTAACCAAATCACCCCATATTGCTTTCTGATGCGAAGATGATTAGAGACCATTAATTGAAGTCCTTTTTTATCGGAAAGATTGGTATAACTGTTATCTACTGCATTGGTAGTTTGTTGAATAGATGTGCCTATTAAATGTACTACTTTGATATCTCCATAAAGAGCTATTGATCCATGCTTACCCAATCTACTACACCATTCTACCTCCTCTGCATATAAAAAGAAGTCCTCGTCTAAGAGTCCAGCTTTGTCAATAGCAGCTTTCTTCACCATTAAAAAAGCACCACTGACCCAGTCTACTTTGCATTCCTTTTCTACCAGAATAACCGAAGGTTTAGTGGTATTAAAAAGGGTGGCAATCCATTTTATTGTCTTACCCCAATAAGGTAGTTCCAACAAATGATTTAATCCTCCAAAAGTAAAATTACTGCCCGAGAATTGAGGCGTATTATTGGCATGAACTAATTGAACACCGCAGGCAATATGGGATGAGTTCGCAAATCTTCCCAAGCAATCTAAAAGACTTTGCGCTGGCAATAAGGTGTCTGGATTCAATAATAAAATATGTGCTCCTTTTGCCATTTTAATACCCGCATTATTAGCCCTTGCAAAACCTGCATTATACCCCATTTGTAAATAATGTACTCCTGGAAATAATGAATTGATCTGACTTTGACTATTGTCTTGAGAATCGTTGTCAACCACAATCCATTCTATCTCTTCATGATGCATAAGTGATGTGCCTGCAGAATGGAGGCAATCAATGATATACTGGGTAGACTTATAATTAACAATAATAACAGAAAGAAGCATGCCCCAAGATACTAAATCCTTTTATATTTGTAGTAACTAGCATGAAATCAAATTACCAAATAACAAGAAACGCAAATAATTTTGACTTTATTAAAATATTATTTGCATGGCTAGTCATTGTTTCCCATTCCTATGTATTACTAGCCAATCAAGGTTGTGACTGGCTTTGTGAGGCTACCAATCATTACATCAATTTCTCTTATTTTGGGGTCAAAGGATTCATTACTATTAGTGGTTACCTCATTTATAAAAGTATAAATAGAAGTCCAAATTTTATCGACTATTTATGGAAGAGGGTGCTTAGAATCTACCCGGCATTGATCATTGTCTTGCTCCTTTCTGTCGGCCTTGCTTATCTTATTTACCAACCAAGTAACAAGTATTTTAAATTTGACCAAGAGGCCACTCAATATATTTTAAACAACCTCACATTGTACCATAACCAATGGAGGATTCATGGTGTTTTTGACAAATTACCCAATACGGCAATCAATGGGTCACTCTGGACAATGGGCTTTGAATTTTTCTTTTATTTAGTACTGTTGGCACTTTACCCACTAAGAAGGTTGAAACTATTGAGTCAAATTATACTTTTATCCACAATTTTAATACTTGTGATTGGGAACTTATTTTACATAGATCAACTTAAAGATGTGCCCTTTAGACTTAGGGTAGATTATATTTTTGAATTAGGTTTGTTTTTTTTGGTGGGTGCATTTTTGGGATCTATCAATTGGGACAATATGGTGTATAAAAAACAAATGGCTATCCTTGCAGCAATCGTTACATCTAGCCTTTTGTATTGTCAGCCCAATCCAATATGGCTTTGCTTTACATGGCCCTATTTAGTTGTCTTTATTGGTCAAGGATCCTCAGGTATATCTAATTGGATACATGCAAATATAGAAGACCCTTCTTATGGCATCTATCTTTACGCCTTCCCTATTCAACAATCGATCATTTATTTTTTCCAACCATCTGTTACAGTACTCATTTGGTCTAGCACGCTCATTGCATTTGCATTTGGAATGCTCTCTTGGAAATATATTGAAAAGAAGACCCTTCGATTTAAGGATTTATTTAGGTCTTTGTAAGTAGTTCAAAGCCATAAGACATTTTGAAAATAGGCCAATTCTTAATAGGCTTAAAGGGAACCGAAGTTGATTGTGAAGCATGTGTTTGATCACAGGAAGTAGTTGATCCTGCAGAACACCATAAGCAATCAAAGTGTCAATTGATCTGATTTTATAATTCCTTAATAGCCTCCAATAATAATCATAAATCAAGATGTCCGAAAATGCAGCATTGCCAAGCTTCTGTGCAAAATGAATATTTTCTTTAACAATAACATCCTCATTGTTTCTACAAAAAACAGTCGTTTGATCCTCATGCAATCCAATGCTAACCAAGTGTTGGTCTACATAAACATATTGATGACCCGCTTCTAACAATTGTGTATAATAATCCACATCCACTAACCAAATATAATTTTCGTCGTAACGAATTGGGATGCTCCTTTTTAACATGACATTGCTAGGAGGTCCAATCACATTAGCTCTAAGAATATGATGGGGCTTTTGAGCCATATTCCCAAGTAAACTTTTTATGGCTTGAAGGTTAATTTCTACCCCATCTGGCTGAATTGCCGTGTTCTTGCAAAAAATAAAACCAGCTTCTTGATAGTTTCTAAATGACTCGATGTAAATTTCTAAAGCACATCTATCATGTAACCAATCGTCTTGATGCAATAACATCACATATACCCCTGTGGCTTTATTCAAGGCATTATTCCAGTTTTTAGGACTTTTTAATGCAGGCTGGTTGTGATAATATTTAATGTCTACCTGAGAAATATAAGGCTGAATCGCTAATTTTATATCCTCATTGGGAGAATCGTCTGAAATGACCACTTCTACCTTTTTGTATGATTGTTTTATAATAGACTGAATAGCACGCACTACATATTCAGGTTTTTTATAAGCGGGAATACAAATAGAAATTAAGTGATCTGTCATCAAACGATAGATTTATGTTCATCACAAATATACTAAAGCAGAACAACTAATAAGTCCAATTTTCAAAACAAACTAGTATAACCTGCGATGTACAATAAATAGCTTCTTTTATAAACAAATCCACTAGATTGCAATATGATTAGCGTTATTATACCCTGTTTTAATGACGGCAAGTATTTGCCAGAAACGATTTGCAAACTAAAAATGCAATCGTTTCCTGCAGAGGAAATCATCATCGTTAATGATGGCTCAACCGATGCGGCAACAATTGAGATATTAGCTCAACTTGAGCAAGATCCATTAGTAATAGTATTGCATAAAGACAACGGTAGAATGTCAGCTGCAAGAAACTACGGAGTAGCACATGCAAAAGGCGATATTATTGTTACATTAGATGCGGATGATTTTTTTGATCCTAGTTTTTTTGAAAAAGCAATGCAAGTTTTACAAGAAGAACCAAATACTGGAGTTGTAACAAGCTACATTCAATACTTTGGGAATAGGACTGGCAAAGCAAAGCCAAGAGGTGGCAATGCATTTAACTTCTTATTCTCCAACCAATGTCCTGCATGTGCCATGGTGCGCCGTTCGGCATGGGATGAAATTGGCGGTTATGACGAGCGCATGAAACTGGGTTATGAGGATTGGGAATTTTATATCCGCATGACAAAAGCCAAATGGAATGTGCACCTGATCCCTGAATTCCTGTTGCATTATAGACAAACCAATAAGTCTACTTTAGCCAATGACACCCACCCCAACAGAAAGCAGATCATTGAATATATGATTGAGAAGCATAAAGATTGGTATGCGGAATGCCTTTGCACTTTGATTGACCAGAAAGAAGTGATTTATACCGAATCCCGCATCTCCTTTCAGAATATCTTGAAAATGCTTAAAAATAGGCTGACGAACAAGTATAAATAAAGATTTCAGCCAGTCTATAAGGTCTGCTTAGGCTTATTTACAATATATTTGTAGCATGGGTATTATCCAAAAACAAGGTATTAAGTCTTCTATCTTTATCATGATTGGCTTCGTGATAGGTGCAGTGAATTTGCTAGTCCTATTCCCCTTGTTTTTCTCAAAAAACGACCAAGGACTTATAAGAGCCATGATTGATATTGGCGCTACCCTTTCTGTATTTTGCACTTTAGGCACCCTCCCTGTCGTGTATAAGTTTTTTCCATTTTACAATCATTACTTAGGACCAAAGAAAAACGAACTCCCATTTTTGACTTTAATCATCAACCTGATAGGTTTTGGATTGTTAATGTGGATTGGCTGGGGAAATAAAGACTTCATCATCAGGAAATTAGGCAAATCTCCAAGTCTTGCTACCTATTTTAATTATGTATATCCATATACTTTCTTTTTAATGATTTTTTATTGGCTTGAAGCGTTTGCTTGGGGATTACAAAAAGGCGTGTTCACAAATTTCCTAAGAGAAACCGTCATTAGGATCTTAACAACTATTTTGATTCTTGCGTTTGGTATAAAATGGCTCAACTTAGATCAATTTATATTATTATTCAGTGGCATCTATATTGTACCGACATTACTCTTGATCTATAATTTGTCAAAAAC
>JBFYPO010000089.1:0-8181 GCA_041303215.1 Asinibacterium sp.
GCCAGTGTGGGGGATCAACCTCTCAGTTCCCCTACTGATCATCGCCTTGGTGGGCCGTTACCCCGCCAACTAGCTAATCAGACGCATGCTCATCCTGTACCACCTCAGTTTTAATCGCTAGGTGATGCCACCCTACGATCCTATGGAGGGTTAATTCCCCTTTCGGGGAGCTATACTCCTGTACAGGGCAGATTGCATACGTGTTACGCACCCTTACGACACTCTAGGATTTGTATTGCTACAAATCTTACCGTTCGTCTTGCATGTATTAAGCCTGCCGCTAGCGTTCATCCTGAGCCAGGATCAAACTCTCCATTGTAAATGTTGTTTGATCATGACTATCAATCTCAAATTAAATTCCGAAATTAACGGTCTGATTTATATTTTTTGATGCTATAACCTTTACCTGATTTTTTCAATTAATCAGTTACTATTGTTTCCAAACTTTCAAAGATCTTAGTGTTTATTTTGCGCGCTATTATTCGTAGCGGGGTGCAAAGGTAGACACAATATTTTTACTAGCCAAATTTTATTTAATAATTATTTAAAAAAGATTTCAAAATAATTAAGAGAATAAGGCCGATAATATTTCAAGAACTAACCTCTTTTTTGAAGAGGGACGGCAAAGATAGAGCGACATTTTTTAACCACCAAATTTTGATGAATAAATTTTAAAGTTTTTTTGAACTTTAAATGTGCTTTAGAAATGCCTCAGAGAACTGTCGTTAGGATGCTTTCATCGATAACGGGCGGCAAAGATAAGGAGTAATTTATACCAGCCAAATATATTGTATACTATTTTTGATTTTTTTTCGTTCAAATGCTTCATTATCTATCTGTTATAGGCTAAAAAGCAATAGGAGAAAGGGTTCTAGTTATTCTAGTTTTTTTAAAAAATCTGGGTATACAATCTCAGATAAATAGAGGCCGCAAGCGGGCGTCGAGAAATCCACCCTTTGTTCATCCTTAGAGGCGATTATTTCATGCCAGCTGTCAATACTTATTTGACCACGACCCACTTGCATCATAGTACCCACTAAACCACGAATCATTCCTCTTAAGAATCGATTGGAATGGATTTCAAATACAATATCCTCCCCCAACCTGGCCCATTTTGCCTTTGTAATGGTGCATTGGAAGGTATTAACAGTGGTATTCTTTTTTGAAAAACTCTCAAAATCAGTGTAATCTAACAATGTATCTGCGGCCAATTGCATTAGATCCAGGTCTATAGGAAAGGGGTAATACCAGGACCGGCCTTCAGAGAATGGGTTCTTTTGAGTGTGTATTCTGTATATATACCCTCTTTTTTGGGCATCAAATCGACTATGCGCCTCCTCTGGCACCTTATAAATACCTTTCACTACCACCGAATTGGGCAAAATGGCATTCAAATTATAGATATGCTTGGGCTGGATGGATAGATCTGTATCAAAATGCAAGAAGTTTTGATAAGCATGCACTCCAGCGTCCGTTCTAGAAGCACCCGTTAATGAAATGGGTGTTCTAAATAATACTTCCATGGCTTTTTCCAGCGCTCCTTGCACCGTGGCTTTATTTTGTTGGATTTGAAAACCACCAAACAATGCGCCATCATAACTTAATTCAATAAAATACCTTGCCATGAATCATTTAATTAAGCCACTAAACTACAATTTTTTTCACGCTAGCCCATTTTTGCCGTTCAGCATCTAATCTCCACCTAACTTTACCTGCAATAATTATATATATATGAAGCAATTTTTAATCGGACTTAGCATTTTAGCTGTATTGGTTGGTCAAGCAATGAGTCAACCTTTATTCGCTCAGCAACAAAACATGCAAGAAGATACAAGTTGGAAAAACACGTATCGCGCAGTGGCTACTAAAACAAATAACTTAAAGCATACCAAACTTGTAGCCAGCTTTAATTATCAAAAAGCCCAAATGAATGGCGAAGCGTGGCTAACATTACAACCGCATTTTTATTCAACCAATCAATTGGTCTTAGATGCAAAAGCAATGGATATAAAAGAAGTTGCACTCCTACAAGGCAATGCAAAAACAAAATTAGCTTACACTTATGACAGCATGCAATTGCATATCACTTTAAATAAAACCTATACTGCAAAAGAAAAGTATACTGTATACATTAAGTACACAGCAAGACCTAATGAATTTAAAGGACAAGGAAGCGAAGCAATTAGAGATGCAAAGGGAATGTACTTTATCAACCCATTAGGAACAGATAAGGACAAGCCTACTCAAATTTGGACACAAGGTGAGACGGAAGCAAGTTCTGTTTGGATTCCAACCATTGACAAGACAAATCAAAAAACGACACAGGAATTTTATTTAACAGTACCTAGTAAATATGTAAGCTTATCCAATGGTTTATTAGTGAAGCAAACCGATTTAAAAAATGGATTAAGAGAAGATGTTTGGAAGATGGATTTACCACACTCCCCTTATTTATTTTTTATTGGTATTGGCGACTACGCGGTCATCAAGGATTCCTACAAAGGAAAGGAAGTAAGTTATTATATAGAGAGGGCCTACGAGAAAGAAGCGAGAAAAATTTATGGCAACACGCCACAAATGATTGCTTTTTTTGAAAGCAAATTAGGGGTTCCTTTTCCTTGGAGCAAATACGCACAAATAAGTGGCAGAGATTTTGTCAGCGGTGCGATGGAGAATACTACGGCCACTTTACATAGCGATGCGGTACAGCAAGATGCTAGAGAGTTAGTGGATGGAAACAATTGGGAAAGCACGATTGCACATGAATTGTTTCATCAGTGGTTTGGCGATTATGTGACTGCAGAAAGTTGGAGTAATATCACCGTAAATGAAAGCTTTGCAGACTATAGCCAAACTTTGTGGTTCGAGCACAGCCAAGGCAAAGATGCTGGTGCTTATGAAAACTACATTGGACTAAGAAGTTATTTAAACAGCCCAACGGATGCAGAGAAAAATTTAGTACGCTTTTTCTATAAAGACAAAGAAGATGTATTTGATTTAGTGAGTTATCAAAAGGGAGGTCGCATTTTAAATATGTTAAGACATTTTGTAGGGGATGAAGCCTTTTTTGCTTCTTTGAATAAATACCTAACGGATAATAAGTTCTCCAACGGTTCGGCGATCAAACTTAAATTGGCTTTTGAAGCAGTAACTGGAAAAGATTTAAACTGGTTCTTTAATCAATGGTACTTTGGCAACGGACATCCTTATGTGCGCATCCAACAAAAATATATCCCAGATCAACAAAAGGTTTTAGTGACGATTCAACAAAATCAAACACAAAATAAAATTTTCACTTTACCAGTGGGCGTAGATGTATATGTGCAAGGCGAGCGCAACCATTATGAAGTATGGAGTAAAAATAAAGTGGATAGCTTTTACTTTCCAGCAGCTGTTGCACCTGACAATGTGAATGTAGACAGTGATAAAGTTTTACTATGGGCAAAAGACGAGTCCAAGCCTATTGAACAATTCGCTTATCAATTTAAGCATGCGCGTAATTTCATGGACCGTTTTGAAGCAGCCAATGAAGCTGCAACAAACCTAAAGCATCCTGCTGCCAAAGCCATTATTGAAGCCGCCATCAAAGATAGTTTTCATGTGATTCGTTCAATTGCTTTAAATAGCTATAATCCAACTGCGATTGATGCCACTATGGAAGCACGAATTATAGATCTTGCTGCTAAAGACAAAATAAGCACTGTAAGAGAAGATGCTATTAATGTGTTGAGTAAAATCAACAAATCTAGTTTCATACCAATGTATGAAAAATGGGTGTATGACGCTTCTTACACAGTTGCTGGAGCTGCTTTAGCTGCTTTAGAAATAGTGGACAGTGCAAAAGCTATTGTCATTGCTAAGGCATTCTCTAAACAGCCGTTAAAGAAAAGATTGAATACCGTAGTAACGACCATCCTAACTAAATATGGGGATGAGCAAATGTTTGATTTTGTAGCTGCCACTTATGCTAAATTGAATATTCAGTCAAGTGAAAAATTCGAAATGACTGCCCCGTTCGCACAATTATTAATTAAAACAACAGATCCTATTAAGTTTAAGAAAGGAATTGATTTGATTGTTGAATTTAGAGAAGCGATCCCTCAGGGATTTCGAGTACAGACGGATCCATATTTTAATTTTAAAATACTAGGGGATATCATCAAAGCAAAAAAGCAAAAAGGTGAAACAGAATTGGTTGCTATGGCAAGTGCTGTGCTACCGAAAATGTAATATGAAAACTGATTAACAACTTAATAAAAAGAGCCTCCAATTGGAGGCTCTTTTTTATTCAATAGTATTTTATAATTTTTCTTACTTAAATCTTACCAGGATCCGCCTGCGCCTCCACCGCCAGAGCTTCCGCCGCCAAAGCCGCCGAAGCCACCTCCTCCACCATCACCCCATCCACCGCTGCTATGTCGACCCCCGCCATTTAATAAAGAACCTAATAACATACCTGTAGCGACATCACTAAATCCGCCACCACCAATATTTGAGCCGCCACCACGTCCCCCTCTTAGAAGGACAAAAATGATGATTAAGACAATTAGAAATAATCCTCCGCCACCTTTACTTTTTGATTTTTTTGCTTTTTTAACTTTGTATTCTCCAACTGCCGCTTTAGCGATATTATCCGTTGCAAGATCTATGCCTTCATAATAATTACCAGCTTTAAATGCGGGCTTAATATCATTGTCAATAATATTTAAAGCAGTGATATCAGGAATCGCTCCTTCAAGTCCATAACCCACTTCGATCCTGATTTGACGGTCTTGAATGGCAATCAATAATAATACACCATTGTTGGTCTTCTTATTCCCGATACCCCATTCTCTAAATAGCTTAGTAGCATATTCTTCCTTAGGGTAGCCATCCAAGCTTGAAATAATCACCACCGCAATCTGATTCGAACTGCTATCGTCAATGGCCACTAATTTATTTTCTAAAGCTTGTTTTTGTTCCGCTGTTAATACACCAGCAGCATCCGTGACAAGGGTTGGAGGATTTGACTTAGCAATAATATTTTGCGCTTGCAATGGTTGCGCGAAAAAACTAGCTGCTATTAAAAAATTGGTGATTAAAAGTATTGGCAGTCTGCCAAGTAATTTTATTTTTCTCATTTGCCCATCATGATTTCGTCAGATAATTCATTTTGATCCGTCGTACGATCATAAGGAAAATGATCTTTTAATGCATGACCTATCGCGTTAATCACGCCCACCATGCCATCTACATAATGTGCTTCTTTAAAATGACCTGTCATTTCTTGTACCTGCTGGTACCAGAATTCGACACCCACTTTTTCATGAATACTTTGGTCACCGTAGATAGCTAACTTTTTATCTGATACAGCAACGTACACCAAAACACCATTTCGATCCTTGGTTTCGTTCATCTTATTTTTAAAAAAGATGTCCGTAGCACGTTGTAATGCATCTAATTTTTTGGGAATGCTTGATTCTACAAACACACGGATTTCACCGCTGGTATTTTGTTCAGCAGCTTGAATTGCCTGGACAAGCAATTGCTTGTCCGAGGCACTCAATAAATTATCCGTTTTGGATTTAAATAGATTCAATGGATTCCACATAGTATTGTTGGTTTGGAGTATAAAACAGCTTAGAATTTAACTTCTGGCGCTTTTGAAGCACCTTCGTCTGCTTTAAATCCTTCTCTTGTTTTGAAACCAAACATACCTGCCACCAAATTCAATGGGAATGATCTTGCTCTTTTGTTATAATCGGCAATCGCAGCATTGAAGTCGTTTCTTGATACTTTAATTCTGTTTTCAGTCCCTTCTAATTGAGCTTGTAAACCACGGAAGGCATCATTTGCTCTTAAATTAGGGTAGTTTTCAGACACTACTAACAAACGGCCTAATGCTTGAGACAATTGACCTTGATTTGCCTGAAACTGTTGTAATTTTTCTGGTGTTAAATCCTTCGCATCTACTTTCATTTGCGTAGCACTTGCACGAGCTGCAATCACATTTTGTAAAGTAGATTGCTCAAAATTAGCTTCTCCTTTAACCGTGTTCACCAAGTTTGGAATTAAATCCGCTCTTCTTTGGTAATCACTTTGCACGTTGTTCCATGCTTGATTTACATTCTCGTCTTGGTTTACTAAGCCATTATAGCCGTTGCAACCATAGCCTATTAAAATTACGAGTA
Organism: Asinibacterium sp.; assembly: GCA_041303215.1. Lineage (GTDB taxonomy): Bacteria > Bacteroidota > Bacteroidia > Chitinophagales > Chitinophagaceae > Sediminibacterium. The sequence goes on from JBFYPO010000089.1 coordinate 6,171, forward strand.
CTCCTAAAAAAATGAATAGTCCTAAATTTTTACGTAACATAGTTTTGTATTTGTTTATAAAGATAGCGCAAAGCTAGTACCAAACTTGTTTTATGACGGAAAGTCCTGACAAAAAGAACCCCTCCCGATGTCGGGAAGGGCTATAATTAACAAGTTCTTTAGAAATACTTGATTTTAATTTTATTTTCGGCTTGTCGCTTACGCCATTTATCCTTTAATAGCTGCTATTCCTGGAAGGATTTTACCTTCAAAATATTCTAATAAAGCACCACCACCTGTACTTACATAGCTGACTTTGTCATTGAATCCAAACTGGTTCACAGCTGACACACTGTCGCCACCTCCTACTAAGCTAAAAGCACCTTTTTGGGTAGCTTCTGCCACCGCCACCGCAATGGCTTTGGTTCCAGCCTGGTAATTAGACATTTCAAACACCCCCATTGGACCATTCCATAAGATTGTTTTACTTGCTAAAATCACTGCTGCAAATTTCTCTCTAGAAGCTTCCCCAATATCTAAGCCCATCCAACCGTCCGGAATAGACATGCTTTCGCAATTTTTTCTTTCCGTATCGTTCGAAAAATCTGTTGAAATAATATTGTCTACAGGCAAATGAATATTTACCCCTTTTGCTTTCGCTTTTGCTAAAATCTCTAATGCCAAAGCCATACGGTCATCTTCACAAATGGAAGTACCAATCGTACCACCTTGCGCCTTAAAGAAAGTATACGCCATTCCACCCCCAATAATAATATCCGTCGCACGTTCTAATAAATTTTCGATGATTAAAATTTTATCAGACACTTTTGCGCCACCAATAATTGCGGTGAAAGGCTTTTGTGCTTCATGTAATACTTTTTCAGCACTCACCACTTCTGCTTCCATTAAGAAACCAAAAGTTCTATTTTCTTTTGAAAAATATTGAGCAATAATTGCTGTTGAAGCATGTGCTCTATGCGCAGTACCAAATGCATCATTCACATATACATTTCCCAACTTAGCTAATTTTTCCGCAAATGCTGCATCGCCTTTTTCTTCTTCTTTATAAAATCTTAAGTTCTCTAATAATAAAACCTGTCCGGCTTGTAAAGCTGCCGCTTTTTCAACCGCTTCAGTGCCAATGCAATCATTAGCAAACTGTACTTCCTTGCCGCCTAATAATTCAGATAGATGCGCTACTACGTGCTTTAAAGAATACTTGTCTGTTGGACCATCCTTTGGACGTCCTAAATGGCTCATTAAAATAACGCTACCGCCGTCTTGTAAGATCTTATTGATCGTTTTTACAGTGGCACGCATGCGTGTGTCGTCGGTAATTCGAAAATGCTCATTTAAAGGCACGTTAAAATCAACACGTACCAATGCTTTTTTACCTGCGAATGAAAATGCTTGAAAAGAACTCATATTTAAAATTTTATTGTCGTTTTTAATGGATTCGAAATCTACAAAATTGAATAAAAATGCCCCCGTTAAACGGAGGCATTTGCTATTAAAGAATTACTTATTTAATTTTACTTGCAAAGTATTTCACTGTACGAACTAGTTGACTAACATAGCTCATTTCGTTATCATACCAAGAAACAGTTTTTACTAATTGAACATCTCCTTGTGTCATTACTTTAGTTTGCGTAGCATCAAACAAAGAACCATATGAAATACCAATGATATCAGCACTTACGATCTCATCTTCAGTATAACCAAAAGATTCGTTTGCTGCTGCTTTCATTGCTGCATTGATTTCTTCTACAGTTACTTTCTTAGAAAGGATAGTTGTTAATTCTGTTAAAGAACCAGTAATAGTTGGAACACGTTGTGCTGAACCATCTAATTTACCTTTTAAGCTTGGCAATACTAATCCAATTGCTTTAGCAGCACCTGTACTGTTAGGTACAATGTTTGCAGCTGCAGCTCTAGCTCTTCTTAAATCACCTTTAGGGTGAGGACCGTCTAGTGTATTTTGATCATTTGTATAAGCGTGTACAGTCAACATTAAACCAGTTAAGATACCGAA
>JBFYPO010000090.1:0-5028 GCA_041303215.1 Asinibacterium sp.
ATGACTAAATACACATCCGGAAAACCCATTGTCTTTCCAAAATGCTTTTTTGTATTCAACAGAAAATTTTACCGAACCACTCATCCATGTTTGTGTTTTTCCCATAATTTGACTGATGCCATCAGGTAGATTAGGTGTAAACATAATGTTATTGATGGCCACCTTGGGTGGCATTGCGATAATAAGGTGATTAGAAAAGTACTTATTACCTAAGCTGTCAATGATTTTAATTTGATTGTTTTCTTCAATAACCCCAATTACTTCTGTATTTAGGATAATGTTTTCTTTGCCAATTTGCTGGCATAATGCATCAATCATACTAAAGCTCCCTCCTTTAATTCTAAAAGAAGCATTGCTATTGGCTGGTACGAAGTATTGTTGCGGTGGTTCAAAGGACATTGTTTCAAACAAGGAAATTCCTTCGGTATGTTGTTCAAAAAAGCCAATATTAAGTTCTGATAACAGTTGTATGAGATTTATATGTTCTTGTCCAAGCCATGTGGCACCCATTTCCATGGGTGTCTCTTGATTGCTATAAATGGTTTCTATACGGCCGCCTATACGACTTTGAGCTTCTAGAATCTTACACTTAATGCCTTCTTTCTTTAGTTGATTAGCAGCTGACAAACCACTTAACCCTGCCCCAATGATGATTACGTCTTCCATTTAAAATTATTGCGTTTTTTACAAGATCCAGTTTCCCCCTACTTGCGTATTTACTTCATAACAAACCGTATCTAATCCTTAGTCTATCATGTTTTTCAAAGCAGTTATTCCAGAGGGGCCATTACCAATTACACAAACTTTTGACATATAAATTACTTTGTACCAAATATATTAAAATTATAATTTTTTAAAAACCAAAAACAACCAATTTTGACCTATTTAAGGAGTTGTTTTCATCACGCATGAGGCGATTGAAAAAATAAATCAATAATACACACAAAGGAATTAAAAAGCTTCTCCTATATAAAAATAATATCCGTTACCCTCGCGAGTAAACCCAAGATCAAAACGTACAAAAATATCTTTTGACTTGAAGAGGAGGTACCTTGCTCCAACACCTCCAGCCATCTTAAATGATGATGAAAATAAACTTTTTGCAGAGGGCGCAACTGTAGCTGTAGAAATAAAGGCAGCCGCACCCAATCTTTTGCTGAATCCAAACGGAAGAAACCTATATTCTGCCTGCGATGTGAAAGAATTCTTATCCCTAAATCTTCCAAGGTAGTATCCTCGCATCATACTCTCACCACCAATCATGGCCATTTGATTGAAAGGAACATCTCCATTATTGAGTAGTGCTGATCCCTGAAGTGCTAAAACATCTTTCGGATTAAATCCTTCTCTAAAATAACGGAAATCAAGCTGTGTACTCACGAAGGAATTGGTGCTACCAAAGGATTTAGAATAATTGAGAAAAGCTAGCTCAGCGAACAAGCCCTTTCTCACGTTCATTACGTTCTTTCTATTGTCATATACCAGACCCATTCCGAAACCAATATTACTAGAACCCTTGTATCCGGTTGGATAATCATAACCAATGGGATTCAATGCTGAAAATTCAACATTGTACATTTTTTGAAAATCAAATTCCGCTCCAATAAAAAAATTCCTTTTAATTTTTCTGAGCACCCTTTCACGAAGTTGAATATTGGTATTACTTACAATATCGTATCCTTCCTCGGGGGTATTCATTCCAATACCGTAATATTTCATTGGAAAATGTTGAAATTTACCCCTGCCCAGAAAAAATAATTTATCTCCATCGCCATAAATTGCATGATCTAGCAAAACTCCATATTGTTTTTCTGCAGTATAAAAACTGAAAGTATTGATCTCACTTAGCCTATTTTTTTTATTATGATTGGCGTAGAAAAGATAAAGATTCACAAGTCCAACTTCAGTTTTAGTTTCAGGAGTATAGGCCAGCGTAGGATAAACAATGAAATTGGATTTACCAGAACTATCTTCGAATTCTTCAAATAAATGTGCTTTTTTATTAACGATAAATTCTTTAAATTTTTGCCCATTCCCTACAACAACTAACAAATTGCAGATAAGATTAATTAATAGGTATTTTGAGAATTTAAGCAAATTTATTTTTTCGAATTTATTCAAATTTATCATAATGAATTTCTTAGTCTATTGTCTTCAAAGTATAAAGTGCTTTAAAATAAAATAACTCAGTTATCACTATTGATTTGACAATTGTTTTTCAATGCGCAAAGGTAAATAGTTATATCGAAATGCAATAACATCATTGTACATTGTATACAATTTTTATTACTATATATGACGAAATTAAGTAACAAACACACCATAAAAAGTGATAAATGTCACCCTGAATGAATTTATAAGGAGTAACTTAGTAGAAATCATAAAAATGAAAACAAATAAAATTGGAATTGACAAGAAAATTGCAACAAAATTGATAGATAAGTTAAACCTACTTCTCTCAAATACTCAAATATTCTATATGAATACAAGAGGTCTACATTGGAATATTAAAGGGGACAAATTTTTTGAATTGCATATCAAATTTGAAGAGCTTTATACGGATCTAAATTTAAAAGTAGATGAAATAGCTGAAAGAATTTTAACCCTAGAAGGTACCCCAATTCATTCATTTAGCAGTTATATTAAAATTACTACAATTAAAGAGCTAACGAATGTTGAAAGTGCCGCAAAAAGTATCGAAGCAATTATTACATCACTTAGCATATTGATTAAATTAGAAAGAGAAATTTTAAGCATTGCCAATAAAGCGAATGATGAAGGGACTTCATCTTTAATGAGTGATTATATAAGACAACAAGAAAAAAGCGTCTGGATGTATTCAGCTTTTGGAAATAAATAACTAAGGATCCAGGATTTAAAGCGTAAAATCAGGCTTTTGAAATACTTTTTTGTGATACGAAGGCGTTAATTTGTATAAAGTTGCATTAAGGGAAAACCGAAAAAATCTATTTTAAATGAATACTGGGAGTACTTTCCTCACAAAGTAATGCATTAGGTCAAGTGGTATAATTATGCAATCCTAATTATATTAACAAACTAATTATATGTAACTTTACTAATTCATTATGGAAATAATAATCATTATAGGCTTAATCCTTTTAAACGGCATCTTCTCTATGTCAGAAATGTCTGTTGTTGCCTCAAAAAAGTACAAGTTAGAAAAAGCAAAGAAAAAAGGAAAAAATGGTGCCAATGTAGCATTATCTCTTTCCGAAAAACCAACCTATTTCTTATCCACTGTTCAAATAGGTATCACATTAATTGGAATTCTACTTGGTATATTTAGTGGCGACAAACTAACAGAAGATTTAACAAGATTTATTGCTCAATTTTCATCACTTACTTACTATGCAGAAGAAATTGCTGTTGGCACTATTGTAGTATTGATTACTTACTTGTCAATTGTATTAGGTGAGCTTGTTCCAAAGCGACTAGGTATGGCATACCCAGAACAAATTGCAATTATTATTGCTAAGCCAATGCAATTACTATCTATCCTTGCAAGACCTTTTGTTTTACTACTTGCTGTATCCAATGATGTAATATTAAAAATTTTTAGAATAAAAAATATAGATAATCAATCTATCACTGAGGACGAAATTAAATCTATCATAAAAGAAAGTGCTGATACAGGAGAAATTCAAGATATAGAGCAAGATATAGTTCAAAGAGTATTTGAATTAGGGGATAGAAAAGTTAATACCTTATTTACACACAAAAGTTCAATAGTATATTTGAATTTAGAAGACAGCTTTGAACTTATAAAAAAGAAGATCAATGATGAAAAACATTCAGCTTACCCTGTTTGCAAGGATGATAATATTGATGATATAGTAGGAATTATCATTATTAAAGACCTATTTGTCGACTTTAATGATGAAAAATTCGATTTGACAAACTACATCAAACCAGCTTTATTTGTCAATGAAAATATGACTGCATACAAAGTCTTAGAGCAATTCAAAAAAGACAGAATGCATTATGGTATTGTTGTAGATGAATTTGGAAGCACAATCGGTATTGTGACTATGGATGATATTGTTGACGCTTTACTTGGAAATGTTACAGATCATAGTCAAACAGAATACGAAGTAGTTCAAAGAGATGAATTTAGCTGGTTTGTAGATGGTCAATACGCTGCAGCAGATTTTGTAAAATACTTTGATTTAGAATTAAAACAAAATGATAAATACACGACTGTCGCAGGATTATTTATCCATGAATTTGACAGTTTGCCAAGTATTGGAGATAAAATTAATCTCGAAAATTATACTATAGAAGTAATCGATAAAGATGGTCAAAGGATTGACAAATTACTAATCACTAAAATACCTGTACAAAACTTTTAATATGACCAAAATTCGTTATGCCTTATTTGTCTTTATGCTTTCGATGCTCAATATTGGTGATGCATGGGCAATATCTTCCACGCCAATGATTGTACAACAACAATCTATTTATGGCGACACCTTAGGAGTTGATCAATTTTGGAAAAAACTCAAGGAGCATTGTGGTAAAACATTCGAAGGAACGGTTACTAGTGGTGCAACAGCCAATGATGGTTTTGGCGGAAAGAGATTGGTAATGCATGTGTTGTCTTGTTCAGAAAGTCAATTATTGATTCCATTTAATGTTGGTGAAAATAGAAGTAGAACTTGGATACTAACGAAAGTGAAAGACAGAATCGAACTTAAGCATGATCATCGACACGAAGATGGAACAAGTGATGCTGTAACTATGTACGGAGGAACGACTACAAATAGTGGCTTGCCTGGCATTGCAGTTTTTCCCGCAGACCAATTGACAGCAACAACAATACCTGCAGCAGCTACAAATGTTTGGTGGATAACAATAAACAATACAACATTCACCTATAATTTACGACGAATAGGTTCTGACAGATTATTCACTGTTACATTTGACATAACTAAACCTATTGAAAAACCCTTGCCTTCATGGGGTTGGGAGCACTTTAAATTATAGTTGCATTAGTGTAAATATTTTAAA
>JBFYPO010000091.1:0-19321 GCA_041303215.1 Asinibacterium sp.
ACTTGCTTTGGATTGAGTTTATCAAGATCAGGCGCAGTCGAATAATTAAGTTGAAAATCGGGTAAGCCTTTTTTATAAAAATTGATTGCTTTATTGTTCGCAAAAATAACTGGCACCATAAAGTCAAGAAGTCTGCTATCAGACAAGGACTTAATGATTATTTCTAGGCCAATGCCATTTAAATCTCCACAAGTAAAGCCTATAATTGGTTTTTTGATGTCTTGGTTCATATCCAGTTGATTAGGGTGTAAAAGTACGCACAAAAACCTAACTTTGCTTCATGCAATACACCCTTAAAAAGTCATTGGGTCAACACTTTCTAAATGATGTCCAGATCTGTTTACAAATCAAAGACGCGTTAGCGGAAGCGCCGATGGATCAGTTAGTAGAAGTAGGACCAGGAGCAGGTGCCTTAACACAACATATTTTGGACCTGCCTACTCGTGCTTTTAAAGCAGTGGAATTAGATCGAGAAAAAGTGGCTTATTTATTGCACACTTATCCTTCTTTGGAGGGCAAGTTGATCAATGAGGATTTTTTAGAAACAGCGATTCCCTTTGAAGGCCAATTTACCTTGGTAGGGAATTTTCCTTATAATATTTCCACTCAAATTGTTTTTAGGGTATTGGATTGGAAAGAACAAGTACCGGTAATGATTGGTATGTTTCAAAAAGAAGTTGCAGAAAGAATCGCGGCAAAGCCACATTCAAAAGCGTATGGCATTTTAAGTGTATTGACACAGGCATTTTATGAAGTAGAGTATTTATTTGATGTACCTCCAACAGCTTTCACGCCGCCGCCCAATGTAATGAGTGGTGTAATTCGACTCAAAAGAAAAGAAAGCTTTCCTGAATTTAGTTCGCTGAAAAGTTTTTACCATATTGTAAAAATGGCATTTGGGCAAAGACGTAAAATGTTAAGAAATCCATTGAAGCCCTATTTTACAACGGAGCAATTACAGGATCCGATTTTTACAAAAAGAGCGGAGAACCTGACCTATCAAGATTTTGCTGACCTTACTTTTAAAATGCACAATCCTTAGTCATGTCCAATAAAGTCATTGTAACAGCAGCAGCACATCCGTATTTAGTAGAAACCCTTACTCAAAAAGGATTTGAAATAGTGTATGAACCTACTATAGATGCGGCTACTTTAGCAGTGCGCATTCAAGATGCAGTGGGTTTAATTGTAACGACCAGGTTAAAAATTGATGCCCACATTTTATCGGGTGCTCCGCAGTTAAAATGGATTGGACGATTAGGAAGTGGTATGGAATTAATAGATACGGCCTATGCGAATTCAAAAGGAATTCAATGTGTGAGTAGTCCTGAGGGAAACTGCACCGCAGTGGGAGAACATAGTTTAGGTTTATTATTGAATCTAATGCACCGTATCCATAGGTCCTATGGTGAAGTAAAAATGGGAGAATGGATTAGAGATGCGAATCGTGGAGATGAACTCACCGGTAAGCAAGTGGGTATCATTGGATTTGGACATACAGGTGCTGCTTTTGCAAAAGTTTTGACGGGTTTTGGTGTGCAGCTTTTAGCACATGACATTAATCCCAATGCGCTAGGATTTAAAGAATTTCCAGCAGCACAAAGGGTAGGATTGGATACGATTTTGGCAAACGCCGAGGTCATAAGCTTGCACCTTCCTTTAACCGCAATGACCCAGCATTTTGCAGATGCCCATTTTTTTTCCGAATTAAAAAAGCAACCTTATTTTATCAGCACCTGCAGAGGTGGGGTAACAGACGGTACTGCACTGCTCTATGCGCTTCAAAATCAACAAATTAGAGGGGCTGGTCTAGACGTATTAGAAAATGAGCGCTTGAATACCTATAGTACAGGAGAAAAGGCCAATTTAGACGCCTTAATGGCCCTGCCTAACTTCATCCTAACCCCTCATATTGCGGGTTATAGCCATGAAGCTTACTTCAAAATGTCCAAGATCCTATTAGAAAAATTAGGCATCATTTGACCCTTATTTTATATCTTTGTACCATGCAACGCTTCAATTATGTGGCGTTGTATTTTTTTTATATAAAACAGAAGGTATGAGCGAAACAAACGTATATGTAACCCAGGAGACTTTTGATAAGATGCGCGAAGAATTACAACGTATGAAATCTATTGATCGTCCTGCGGCATCAAGAGCGATTGCAGAAGCAAGAGAAAAAGGGGATTTAAAAGAGAATGCCGAATACGATGCCGCTAAGGAAGCGCAAGGCATGTTAGAATCTAAAATTAAGCAATTAGAAGTGGCTGTATCCAATGCAAAAATTGTAGATACAAGTACTATTGATACAAGTAAGGTGACGATATTGACTAAAGTGACCATTACCAATCAGGCGACTAAAAAAACAATCACTTACCAGTTGGTAGGTGAGAAAGAAGCGGATTTAAAAGCGGGCAAAATATCTGCATCTTCACCTATCGGAAAAGGATTGATTGGTAAAAAAGTAGGTGAAATTGCAGAAGTGCAAGCACCTAATGGTGTCATGAAATTCAGTATTGACAATATCTCTATCTAATGACCATTTTTTCTAAAATTATTCAAGGGGAAATTCCCGCTTTCAAGATTGCGGAGAATGAATTGTTCTTCGCCTTCTTGGATATTTTTCCTTTACAAAAAGGGCATGTATTAGTGGTGCCTAAAATTGAAGTTGACAAAGTATTTGATTTGCCAGACGATTACTTAGCTCAATTATTGGTATTTGCTAAGCCCATCGCAAAAGCAATCGAAGCAAGCTTCCCTTGTAATCGAATCAGTATGCTGACAGTAGGTCTAGAAGTGCCGCATGCGCATTTGCATTTAATTCCTATTCAAAATGCAAATGACATCAATTTTGAAAATGAAAAATTGCAATTATCCAAAGACGAATTGAAGGTAATTCAGGAGGCGATTGTACATCAACTAGAAAAATAATTCAGGTAGGGATATATTGAATCAAGTAGCAATCCATTGAATAAGTTCGCTTGCATTTTAGAGGGCTTATTTTTTTAAACGACCTGGATTTTTTTGAATAAAATCATCCCATCCTTTTAAACCTTTTCCTGTGCTAATGACTGGGCGATTGATTTGATGCCAATGGCAGAGTGCAACAGCGAGTGCATCAGTTGCATCGTAGTGTTTAGGTTTTTCTGTTACATTCAAAACGCGTTCTAGCATTTTCCAAACCATTTCTTTATCTGCATTGCCATTGCCTGTAATGGATTGTTTTACTTTTTTGGGTGCATATTCAGTCACGGGAGTTTTATAATGCATAGCTGCAGCAATAGCCACCCCTTGTGCCCTTCCTAGTTTGAGCATACTTTGCACATTCTTCCCAAAGAAGGGGGCTTCGATTGCAAAATGTGCAGGATGATAAGTCTCCATTAATTCAATGATTTTTGCATGAATCATTTGAAGGCGTGCATAGATATCTTTTTCTTTGGTCAACTTCAATACATCCATCATAATGATTTTGGGCTGGTTCCCGCCTTGCAAAACTGCAAAGCCTAGGATCTGTGTACCTGGGTCAATACCTAAAATAATGGGTGTTTTTGACATGGGATAAAGTTACAGATATCCCTTCAAAATACGATCTTTACAAAATATGAATTCAAGCCCATTTAAGCGACTCGTTTCAATTGCAAATAATTTGATTGGATTCATCCTTTTTGTGGTCTGTGCTGTGGCCATCTACCACAAAGTGTTACAAAATGAAAATTTAAATCAATACGGAGCCGACTTAAAAATTCAGTTGACAAAAATACACTGGTCTTCATGGACCATCATGGGGGTATTGATGACTATGAATTATACCATTGAAGCATTGAAATGGAAAAGGGTCATTGCTGAAACGAATAAGTTTACCCTTTTTCAATCTTTGAGGGCTGTATTGGTAGGCCAAGCGTTTTCTTTTTTTACCCCTGCTAGGTCTGGTGATTATGTAGGAAGAACTTTATTTTTAGCACCAGGTACCAAGTTGAAAGGAATCACGCAAATGGCATGGGCTTCTTATGCACAAATATTGATGACTATTTTCTTTGGTAGTATTGCTTTGTTTTGGAATTTACCTTTTTTACCTTGGCTGAAATGGGTTGCACCATTTGCTGCAGGTATTGCTTATTTTTTATTTTTTTACAATCAACCTTTCAAAGGCTGGTTGTCCAAACTAAATGTATTACAAATTCCCACTTCATTAAAGGGGCAATTGATTGGGTTGGCTTTTTTGAGGTATTTCGTCTACCTCCTGCAATACAATTGGGCTGCAACGATGTTGTCCATTCCGGTGGGCTGGCTGGATTTTAGTTTTGCAATCATGGCACTTTTGTTTTTCTTAAGTATGATTCCTGCAATCAGTTTAACAGATTTGGTGATTCGAGGCCAGCTCTTTTTGTTACTTATTGCCCCCTTTTACCATAATGACCTGCTTTTAATTGCCTTGACCACCTTAATCTGGATGGTTAATTTTTTAATCCCTTCTATCCTGGGGGCAATTTTATTACTTGGTTTTAGATTAAAGCGATAAATTTATAAGATATAATCCCCCCAAATGTTTTTATACCTATTCCAAGTTTTTATCGCTACACTATTTGCTGTCCTCCCAAAACAACAGAAAGAAATTTGTAGCCAAACCAATACCTCTTTTAATGCAGGCGAAAAAATCACGTACACCATTTATTATAATGTAGTGGGTTTGTATGTGAACGCAGGCAATGCACAGTTTACAGTGACGCCTACCAATTGGGAGGGGGTTAGTGCTTATGCATTGACAGCGACGGGTAATTCCAATCAACGTTATGATTGGATTTTTAAAGTAAGGGACAAATATGAATCTATTGTTGATGCAAAAAATCTATTACCACTCTACTTTAGTAGAAGCATCAATGAAGGAAGCTTTCATCAAAATCAAAGTCTTAGTTTCAATCAAAAAGGAAATGAAGTCACCACGAATAAAGGCACAATTTACAAATCGGCCGATTGTACATTTGATGTCATAAGTGCGATTTATGCAGCAAGAAATTTAGACTTCAAAAATTTACAAGTCAATGAAAAAGTTTTTCTACATTTCTTTCTAGACAATGAATTGTTCCCATCTTATTTCAAGTACTTAGGGAAAGAAGAAATTCGAACTAAATTTGGAAAATTTAAAGCCATCAAAATCGCACCATTGCTTGTAAAGGGAACTATGTTTGAAGGAGGAGAGCGTATGACCATTTGGGTCACAGATGATGACAACCACATTCCAATCCGAATTGAGACACCTATTATCGTAGGCACGATCAAAGTGGACATGAAAAGCTATGAAGGCTTGAGGCATCCGCTTACTGCCTTAATCGAAAAGGATTAAGGGGTCAGCTCACTTAATCCAAAACAGTCCTTTGCCCTTATCCCTTTTTCTGTTAATTGAAGTGTACAACATTCATTTAATGGGTCGTGTTCAAAAAACAAAACGTAGTCTTTAGCGCATGCTTCATTCAAGAAAAGTTCTTTTTCATTGAGTGTAAAAAGAGGTTGCATATCATAGCCCATCACAAATGGAATGGGTAAATGTCCTACAGAAGGCAATAAGTCTGCCATATAGACAAGCTGTTTTTGACCATATTGAATTTTTGGTAATAACATTCCAGCAGTATGTCCATTGACCACAAAACAACTTATGTTTTCGGTAAAATGTATTTCTTGTAAACTAGTTTCACTCTTAAATGCGGGTAGTTCGATCAATTTTAATTGACCACTTTCTTGAAGTGGCAAAATATTTTCTTTTAAAAAACTTGCTTTTTCTCTTCTGTTGGGTTGATTGGCTGTTGCCCAATGTGCAGCACTTACCCAGTAAGTGGCATTGGGTAAAGCTGTTTTTAACACTCCTTCTTCCATATTGATCGCGCCTCCCACATGGTCAAAATGCAGGTGCGTTAAAAGCACATCTGTAATCTCTTTTGGCTCAAAACCATGAACAGCCAATGCCTCGGCAATGGTTTTAGTTTCAGTGGGTTGGTAATGGCTAAAAAATTTTGCGTCTTGTTTATTGCCCATGCCGGTATCGATTAATATTTTACGATCCCCATCCACTACTAATAAACACCTTAGTGCCCAGGTACATAAATTATTTTCGTCTGCAGGATTGGTCTTGTTCCAAATAGATTTTGGAACGACACCAAACATGGCGCCTCCATCTAATTTAAAATTACCAGTGTGGATACTATAAATATGCATGCTTGTTTTTTAAGGAAGTTCTATACAACAAAACTAAACCAATGATAAAAAATACACATAATCCGAGTACTGCATTTTTTTGTGAACCTGTCAATTCAATGATAAATCCAAAGCTAAACATCCCAATCACGATCGCTACTTTTTCTGTCACATCGTAAAAGCTAAAAAAGGAGGCAGTGTCCTGTGTGGTTGGCATTAATTTGGCATACGTGCTTCTACTTACGGATTGAATTCCGCCCATCACAAAACCCACTAATGTAGCTAAGCAATAAAATTCTACTACGCCGTTTCGAGGTATATTATAGCCGATAATACAGATTAAGATCCATACAGCCACGGCAATCATTAGGGTTTTAAAATTACCAATGGTGCTTGCCATTTTACCCATTAACAAAGCGCCTGGAATGGCTACTAATTGAATGATTAAGATAGCTATGATCAAATTGGTAGTAGGTATATTTAATTCGCTTTTTCCATAGAGTGTAGCTGCAAGCATCACTGTTTGAACGCCCATATTGTAAAAGAAAAATGCCCCTAAAAAACGTTCTAAAACAGGCAAGTGGATCAATTGTTTCCAAACCTTATGTAATTCTTTATAACCACCTACAAATAGGTTATCTGTATCACTTTTTCCAACGATCCTTAAGCTCGTTGGAAGCCTTGCAATGGACCATTGTCCAAAACCAAACCACCATATACCAGCTAATAAAAATGAAATCTGAGAAGCTTTGCCTACCGTGATCCCAAATAAATCTGGCTTTAATACAAACACAAAACAAATGAGTTGTAATAAGACGGATCCAAAATAACCCATAGTAAATCCTTTTGCACTGACACGATCACGATCTTCTGGTGCTGCGATTTCTGGAAGGTAAGAATTGTAAAAAACTAAACTTCCCCAAAAGCCGATGCAGGCGATGATGACAGAAAGTAATCCAGTTGCTATATGAGCGCCGTCAAAAAAATACAAACTACAACAAGCCAAGCTACCCATGGTACAAAAAAACTGAAGAAACTGTTTTTTATTACCACGATAATCCGCAATAGAAGATAGGATTGGAGATAGTAAGGCGACCACCACAAAGGCAATAGCCAAAGCATAATTGTACAAGGCGGTATTGACGAATTCGAAAGGGCCTATTTTTACTTTATCAATTAAAGTTTGTTCATTGCCGTCACTTGTGACAGCTTCATAAAAGGCAGGAAAAATGGTAGAAGTGATGACTAAACTATAGACACTATTGGCCCAGTCATACATGGCCCAACTATGGATGACTTTCTTAGAAGCAGTTTGCATATTACAAAGGGTTTACACCCAAAATACGAATAAATGCTAATCTAACTTACAATCCATTAAGCTTTTTGAAGGAAGAGCCATAAGAGCATACTTAGGCCAAGTACAATGCGGTACCAGCCAAATAGGGCAAAGCCTCTTTTTTGCACAAATTGAATAAAGAACTTTACACTTACTAATGCCACCAGAAAGGCGACCAGTCCACCTATGCACAAGTGCATAATATTTTCAGACATGAATACTTCTGGGTGTTCTTGGTAGACATCTAAAGTGCTTTTTGCTGAAGCTGCAAGCATGGTGGGTACAGCTAAGAAAAAGGAAAATTCAGCAGCTGCTTTTCTGCTTAATTTTTGACTTAATCCACCAATAATAGTGGCAGCACTTCTGCTTAAGCCGGGGAAAAGTATCGCTAAAACTTGAAAACAGCCTACCCAAAAAGCTTGTTTAAACTGGATGGGTGCATGGTCGTTGGATTCCGTTTGTTTTTTGAAATAACGATCTATAAAAATCAAAGCAATACCGCCAATGACCATTACGACAGCGATCACCCATAAGTTATCTAATACAGCATCAATGTACTTTTTTAATAAAGCGCCAAACACCAAGGCTGGGAATACCGCTACCATTAATTTTAAATAAAATTTATAGTCTTTGAAATTAAAAAAGGTTTTATAATACACTACTACCACAGAAAGGATAGCGGCTAGTTGAATCACAATTTCATATAAGTCTACAAATGGACTATCCTCAATCCCTAAAAATGGATTGGCGAATTTCATATGTGCTGTACTTGAAATGGGCAAGAATTCAGTTATACCTTCAATGATCGCTATTAAAATAGTTTGGATGGTGTTCATAGGATGGATTAAAAAAAGAGCGATGCAGGCATCGCTCTAATAAATTAGAAACAGATTATGCTTTTTTGAATAGTGCATAAATTTCGACAATAAAACCTGCAATAATCAAAAGTGGTGCAAGGGTAATTCGTCTGAAACTGTACACCTCGTTTTCGTTAAATACGTTAGGGTCTGCGCTTTTTCCGCCTGACATCAATAACATGCCTGCAATAATTAAAACGGCACCAATGATCATCCAGGTGTAATTGGATTTGCCAAATAGGTCTAAAGATCTTTTTGTATTTTTCTGACTCATAATAAGTGGATTAATAAAGTTCGTCTAATTTCATTTTTAAATATTTCACTACGCTTCGGTAGGTGCTTAATACAGAGATGCCAACACCTATAAGGATCAGGCCACCGAATAAAAGTATACTGCTACCAATGCCTTGTAAAGTGGCTAATTGAGGGAACTGTGCGCTTGCCCATTGGATTAAACCAAACAATAAAAAGATGGCAATCAAGGCGCTGATCAGGCCATTCAATAAAGCGCGGATCACCAGAGGTTTAGAAATGAAGCCTCTAGTTGCACCTACCATTTGCATGGTTTTAATTAAAAAACGATTGCTGAACATGGCCAAGCGAATGGTATTGTCAATACTGATAATAACGATTGTGCACAAAATAACAGAGAAGACTAAAAAGATCAAACCTACTT
The DNA here is from genome assembly GCA_041303215.1 of Asinibacterium sp. Classification (GTDB taxonomy): domain Bacteria; phylum Bacteroidota; class Bacteroidia; order Chitinophagales; family Chitinophagaceae; genus Sediminibacterium. The sequence continues at coordinate 9,056 of JBFYPO010000091.1, forward strand.
TAGTGGCACGTTCATTTAAACTGGTGACTAAGCTTTTTGGATATTGAATATCAGCCACATCATTTTTGAAAGTATTGGCGATACTAGCACTAATCACCGCTAAACTATCTGGATTTACGTAATCTGCTTTAGCAAAAAAATCGATGCTTTCTGGTAAAGGATTTACATCTAAAATCTTAGACCAATCCTCATTGTTTTCTTTATTCCAAATGCTTTTTGCTTTTTCCTTGTCTACATATTCAACGTTCTTGGCATATGGGGCAGCAGCAATAAAGGATTGAATTTTGCCCACCGTATTCTTGTCAGCAGTCCTTAAATAAACACTAATTCTGATATCCTCTTTAAAATTGTCTCCAATTGCATGAAGGTTCAAGAAAAACCAGCCCATAATACCCATAATAAACAACACAATGGCTACGCCGACAATGCTGTAGATATAGTTTGGTTTGCTTCTTTTTAAAGATCCATTTCCGGATACTGCCATAGCATTAAAATTTTACTTGTTCGCTCTGCAAATGTAGGGTTTTGAACGCTAAAGACTTACATTTGCATAGGTTGAATTATGCCCTTTTTTGTTAAAAATAGGGGGTATACAGGGTCAATAGTTTCAAAACCGAATATTTATAGATTTTTAAGAAAACTGAACAGATGGAGTATCAATTTAGGACGATCGAAAAAAAATGGCAAACTAGCTGGAAAAATCAAAAAGCATATCAGGTTCCCAATCAAAGTAATAAACCTAAATGTTATGTATTAGATATGTTTCCTTATCCAAGTGGAGCAGGTTTGCATGTGGGACATCCTTTAGGATACATTGCCTCTGATATTTACAGTAGGTATAAAAGATTACAAGGGTTTAATGTATTGCATCCAATGGGGTATGATGCTTTTGGTTTACCTGCAGAGCAGTATGCTATTGAACATGGGGTGCATCCGGCAAAAAGTACACACGGTAATATTGATAATTTTAGAAGTCAATTAGATAATATTGGATTTTGTTATGACTGGGATAGGGAAGTGAGAACCTGTGATGCGACATATTACAAATGGACTCAATGGATCTTTTTACAATTATTCAATAGCTATTTTGATAGACAGTTGAATAAAGCAAATCCAATCACTGCATTGGTGGCAGCTTTTGAAAATGAAGGCAACCTGCATCATGTTTGTCCAGCGGACGCTAACTTAAAATTTACGGCAACGGATTGGAAAAGTTGGGAAGAAAAAGCCCAGCAAGACGTTTTGATGCAATATCGATTGGCGTTTTGTGGTTTCGGTGAAGTGAATTGGTGTGCCGCATTAGGGACCGTATTAGCAAATGACGAAGTGATTAATGGTTTTAGCGAAAGAGGGGGTCATCCGGTTGAAAAAAAGAAATTGCGTCAATGGTATTTACGTATTACTGAGTATGCGGACCGATTATTGGCGGGATTAGATACCATCCAGTTTAGCGATGCGATGAAAGAAATGCAGTCCAACTGGATTGGAAAAAGCTATGGTGCTGAAATAGATTTTAAAGTAAATGGACAAGATGCCAACCTGCGCGTCTACACCACAAGGCCCGATACTGTTTTTGGCGTTGACTTTATGGTGGTTGCTCCTGAGCATGAATTGATTCAACAGATTACGCCAGCATCACATCAAAAAGAGGTAGCCGATTATGTGGCTTATGTAAAAAGCAGAAGTGAACGAGAAAGAATGGCAGAAAAGAAAATCACAGGCTGTTTTACAGGAGCATATGTAGTCAATCCTTTTAATCAACAATTAATTCCTATTTGGATATCAGAGTATGTATTAGCAGGGTATGGAACAGGTGCAATTATGGCTGTACCATGCGGGGATGAGCGCGACTTTAAATTTGCACAGCATTTTAATATTCCTATTACCAATATTATTGGCACCGCGTTTGATGGTACTGCAGCTAATCCAACCAAGGAAGCTATTTTAACCAATAGTGATTTCTTGAACGGTGTTGTTCAAAAAGAGGCCATCAAAATTGTCAATGAAAAATTGGAAGCAATGGGTATTGGCAAAAAGAAAGTGAATTTCCGAATGCGCGATGCTGCGTTTAGTAGACAAAGGTATTGGGGTGAGCCATTTCCTATACAATGGAAAAATGGCATCGCGTATCCACTAGCGGAAACCGAGTTGCCTTTGTTATTGCCAACCGTAGAAAACTATGGACCAGGTCCAGATGGAGAAGGGCCATTAGCGAATATTGAAGACTGGAAAGCGAATCATTTTGAAACCAATACCATGCCAGGTTATGCTGGAAGTAGTTGGTATTTCTTAAGGTACATGGATCCACATAACACCACTGCATTTTGTGATCGCAAAGTGAGTGACTACTGGGGACAAGTAGATTTATATATTGGAGGAACAGAACATGCTGTAGGTCATTTATTGTACAGCAGGATGTGGACCAAGGCTTTATACGATTTAGGTCATATTGGTTTTGATGAACCTTTCAAAAAATTATTAAATCAAGGAATGATCCAAGGTAGTTCTCGATTTGTATACCGTAAAAGAGGTACGCAAGTCTTTGTATCTGCAGGATTGGCGAAAACCATGGACGTGGATCAATTGCATGTAGATGTGAACATCGTAGATGGCGTTGAATTGGATACGGAAGCATTTAAAAAATGGAAGCCTGATTATGCACATGCCACATTTGAATTAGAAGATGGCAAATATATCTGTGGTGTGGAAGTAGAAAAAATGTCTAAGTCTAAATTCAACACGGTGAATCCAGATGATTTAGTAGATAAATATGGAGCAGATACATTTAGAATGTATGAAATGTTTTTAGGTCCTGTGGAACAAAGTAAACCTTGGGATACAAAAGGAATTGAAGGGGTACACCGCTTTTTGAAAAAAACATGGAGGTTGTTTTATGACGAAATGAAGGGTAAGGTTTGGGTAGATGAAAAAGCGACTCCCGAAGAATTAAAAGTCTTACATAAGACCATTAAAAAAATTGAAGATGATACCGAAAGGCACAGCTTTAATACAGCAGTGAGTAGCTTTATGATTTGTGTGAATGAATTATTTGATTTAGGCTGCCATAAAAAAGAAGTGTTAGAGCAGGTTTTAATTCTTTTGGCACCATATGCCCCTCATATTAGTGAGGAGCTTTGGTCTTTATTAGGCAATCAAGGGTTAGTCATTGATGCAAGTTTCCCCAAATTTGATGCTCAATATGTTACAGAAACTTCAAAAGAGTATCCAGTGAGTATCAATGGTAAAGTAAGGACCAATATTTCAATTGCATTAGATGCCACAGAAGCCCAAGTGCATGAAATTGTATTAGGGAATGAACTCGTGCAAAAATGGATGGAAGGAAAATCAATAAAAAAACTCATATTCGTAAAAGGTAAGATGATCAATGTGGTGATCTAATCCGCAAAATAAATACTATGAAAAAAACAATCTTCGTTTCAGCAGTTTTATCTGTGCTTTCAATTTCTGGAATGGCACAAATGGCTCAAAGTAGTTTACCTCGTTTTATTCGTTGGATAGACAATACCCAAGTGGTATTGAATACAAAAAGAGGGGAGGATGCGAGTCCTAAAAATTATAGCTACAATGTGGTGACCAAGCAGTATACAATAGCTCCTGCAGATGCAGTACCAACTGAAAAAACAGTGGTTGTAAAAAAAGGAGATATCTATTTAAAAGAAAATGGAACTGAAGTTCAATTGACCTTTGATAAAGCAGAAGAAAAAAATCCTACACTTTCTCCAGACGGAAATTATGTAGGCTATACTAAAAACAATAATTTGTATACCTTATCCTTGGAAAGTAAAAAGGAAGTGGCTATCACCAATGATGGTGCTACAGGTATATTAAACGGTTATGCAAGTTGGGTCTATTTTGAAGAAATCTTTGGTCGCTCAACACAGTATCGTGCCTTTTGGTGGAGTCCAGATAGTAAATACATTTCTTTCATGCGTTTTGACGAACGTAAAGTACCTATGTTCCCTATTTACAATAGTGAGGGACAACATGGATTTGTAGAAGAGACAAGGTATCCAAAAGCGGGAGATCAAAATCCTACTGTTAAGATAGGTTGGACCAGTCCTAATGGGGGTGCAATTACATGGGCAGATTTCAATGACCAAGATGATCAATATTTTGGATGGCCTATCTGGAATCCAAACAACAATCGTATGTGGTTGAGTTGGATGGATCGTGGTCAGAATAACCTTAAGATCTATGAATTGGATATGACAACGGGCACCAAAAAACCTGTGTATACAGAATACCAAAAAACATGGATTGATTTAGAAGACAGAAACGGAGGAAGAATCAATTTTATACCAAATAATAAAGGATACATTGCGCAATCTGATGCAAGTGGCTGGAACCAATTGTATATGCATGACATGGAAGGCAAATTACTATATCCAATCACTGCAGGTAAATTTACGGTTTTAGGTATTCGTCAAATTGACGAGAAAAATAAAACAATTTACTTTACTGCAAGAGGTTTGGAAAATAGTGCAAGAATTGACCTGTATTCAATTGGATTCGATGGCAAAAATCAAAAAAGATTAACGGTGGGTGAATTTAATAACGCACAAGTTTATTTAGCACCAGATGCAAAGCATTTTGTAACCATCTATAGTAATATACAAACCCCTTCTACCATTGCGGTAATCAATACACAAAAGAAAACTGTAGATGTATTAGGGACAGCAACTGCGGCTAATTTTGATCCAACAAAATTGGCAAAAACTGAATTAATCAGAATTAAGAGTGCAGATGGCTTATTTGAATTACCTGCTTTGGTGACTTGGCCTAAGCATATGGATCCAAATAAAAAGTACCCGTTATTAGTGAGTATTTATGGCGGACCAAACGCGGGAACTGTGATGGATAGCTGGTCCTCTAATCCTGCTAAAGAAGCTTGGGCAGAAGAAGGCTTGATTCAGGTTGCATTTGACCATCGTGCTAGTGGACATTTTGGTAAAGAAGGAGTCAACTATATGTACCGTAACCTTGGTTACTGGGAAATGCAAGATTATATGACGATGGCGAAATGGTTTATTGCCAATGGGCAAGCAGACCCAACCAAGATTGCGATCACTGGATTTAGTTATGGCGGTTATATGAGCTGTTATGCTTTGACCTATGGTTCATCTGTTTTCACACATGCAATGGCTGGAGGAAGCGTAACTGCATGGGAATTGTATGACTCACATTATACTGAAAGATTCATGGATACACCAGGAGAGAATCCTGAAGGATATAAGTCTGGTAATGTCATGACGCATATCAAAAACTTCAAAGGCGTATTGCAATTAGTACACGGCACGATGGATGACAATGTGCATATGCAAAACTCCATTCAATTGTTAAGTGCTTTGCAAGAACAAGGAAAGTCGGTAGAATTCATGTTGTACCCTGGTGGACGTCACGGATGGGGTGGTGCTAAAGGAAAGCATTTTACAGACTTGAAGAATCAATTTATTTACAAACACTTATTGGAAAAGGCAATGCCTGCTTCAAAATAATTTAATCGATGTCAAACCCAAACTTGGATAGACCTTTTCAAAATACACAACCTCAGGACAAAGAGTTTGAAAATACAATTCGTCCTGCAGCGATGGATGCTTTTGCAGGTCAACCACAGTTGATAGAAAACATTGGCATTTTTATCAAGGCTGCCAAGCTTAGGGGAGAAGCATTGGATCATATCTTATTTCATGGTCCTCCGGGTTTAGGTAAAACGACATTGAGTAGGATTGTGGCCAATGAAATGGGGGTGCAGATAAAAGAAACTTCTGGACCAGTGATTGAAAAGCCAAGTGATTTAGCTGGTTTATTGACAAGTCTAGAACCCAATGACGTCTTGTTTATTGACGAGATTCATCGTTTGAGTACCGTGGTAGAAGAATATTTGTATGCTGCCATGGAAGATTATAAGATCGACATTTTAATTGATAGTGGGCCCAATGCAAGAACGGTACAGATCAATCTGAATCCTTTTACCTTGGTGGGTGCTACTACTAGAAGTGGTTTATTGACAGCTCCTTTATTATCTCGTTTTGGTATTAAATCAAGGCTAGAATATTACCCTGCAAATGTGTTGCAGAAAATTATTGAAAGAAGCGCAGGTATTTTAGACGTCAAAGTAGATTCAAGTGCCGCGGGAGAAATTGCCAGAAGAAGCAGGGGTACACCAAGAATTGCCAACGGGTTATTAAGAAGAGTACGTGATTTCGCACAAGTATTAAATGACGGTAAAGTAGATTTAGGTATTACACAACATGCGCTGAAAGCTTTAAATGTGGACGAGCATGGGTTAGATGAAATGGACAATCGAATCTTATTAGCCATCATCGAAAAATTCAAAGGGGGGCCTGTGGGTATCACCACCATTGCTACTGCGGTTGGTGAAGAGTCAGGTACGATTGAAGAAGTGTATGAGCCATTTTTAATTCAAGAAGGATTTCTTCAAAGAACACCTAGGGGAAGAGAAGTGACGTATAAAGCCTACGAGCACCTTGGAAAGCAAAAAGGACAAGGCTTTGGAGACAATCCAGAACTTTTTAGATAATAAAAAAACCTCCAAGTTTGGAGGTTTTTTTATGAATTTATTTTTCAAAAGTAAGTAGTTTGCTGTTGAATAGCAAGCCTATTGTACAACAAGTCTAAATCCATTGCCATGGATATTCACGATTTCAATAGTTGCATCTTCTTTTAAATATTTTCTCAATTTAGCAATGTACACGTCCATGCTTCTTCCGTTAAAGTAGGTGTCACTGCCCCATATTTTTTTCAATGCTTTCTCTCTAGTTAATAAATCATTTTTATGCTCTGCTAGCATTTTCAATAATTCATTTTCTTTTGGCGAAAGGATTTGGGTATTTTCTTTAATTTTTAGTTCCCTCAATTTTGGATTAAAATGGTAAGCGCCTAATTCAAACTCTAAATTATCAGTCACTTTATTATCTTCCTCATTGCGTTTGATGATCGCTTTGATTTTATGCATTAATACATCACTGTCAAATGGCTTAGTGATATAATCATCTGCTCCTAGTCTATAACCATGTAAAATATCTTCTTTTAAAGTTTTTGCACTTAAAAAGAACAAAGGCACATCTGGATCAATGTCTCTAATTTCTTCTGCCAAGGTAAATCCGTCTACATTCGGCATCATTACATCTAATAAACAAAGGTCAAATTTTTCACGCTGAAAGGCACCTAAGCCTAGTCTTCCATCTCTTTCTAGCGTGACTTCGTATTCGTTTAGTTCTAAATAATTTTTCAATACCAATCCTAAATTGCTATCATCTTCACATAAAAGGATTTTATATTTCTTCTTTTCTTCCATAATTGATTGCTTTGTGTAAAGAAACACATTTTAATTTTTAACCTATAAAACAAGTTTCCAATCTTTTGTTAAAATATACCTATTACTTCGTACTTGTACAAAGGTCGCATATTCCGCAGCTTTGAGGTGCTTTTTCGCCAAAATATTGTGCCAAAAATACGCTTCTACAAGTGATTGATCTATTTGATAAATAATCCCTCATGGCTTGAATACGGTCTTCAAATGCATGTTTTCTTGCTTTGTATTGGTCTAGGTTCAATGTCATAAATTCAGCAGAAGCCCTGTTCCATTTAAATTGAACAATGGGTTGGTTGGCTTTTTGCTCTAAGGAGATCATTCCATATTGCTGTAACAGCTTCAATTGCGCCTGAACAAATGCAGTGTCTCTTTGCAAAAGTTTAGCAAGTATATTTTCATTGATAAACTGCGGACTATCTAATATGCCTCCATAAGTTCTTAATAAGGTTTGTACAACAAATCCCAAGGTTGGATATTGCTTTTCGAATAATTGTATGCTGATTCTGTTTTCAATCACTTGTGCAAGGGTGGGCTTAAAGGAACTTGGTGAAAATTTTACATGGCCCTCTTGTTCTATCCACTGTAAAGCATTTCTTGCAATGATCTTATCCCATTTAAACTGTATACAAAAAGATTCAAAGTCAAATAAAAACTGTTGAAGCTCACCCATGCCAACAGGTAATTGTACAAAGTCAGCAAGGTCTTGAAATACTTTCTTAATGACTGGGATCGGTGGAATCTTTTTTTCTTGTAACTGATTCCAGTAATCTAAGTCGTTTTGTTGATAGAGTAAAATTGCTTTTGCAGCTTGTCCATCTCTTCCAGCTCTACCAGCTTCTTGGTAATACTGTTCTATGCTGCCTGGAATATCATAATGGATCACAGCTCGGACATTTGTTTTATTGATACCCATTCCAAAGGCACTGGTGGCAACTATAATTTGTATTTGGTCCTGCATCCATTGTTCTTGTGTATTTTTTCTTTCTGTTAATTCCATTCCAGCATGATAGCCTGCGACACTAAATCCATAGCTTGTTAACATGGTGGTCAGTTGTGCCACATTATTTCTGGTATTGCAATAAATGATGACGGAGCCAGCTATTTCTTTCAGTAAATTTTTTAGTACAAATAATTTCACCGTTTCCTTACGAACCTGGTAGCTTATATTAGGACGTAAAAATTGATCGGTGATCACCTGCGTATCTACTAGTCCCAATTGTTTTAACATATCTTGTTGCACCAATGGAATGGCTGATGCAGTCATTGCTAAAATTGGTATCGCGGGGAAGGTCTTTTTTACAAAATCTAATTTTCGATAGCTTGGTCTAAAGTCATATCCCCATTGGGAAATACAATGGGCTTCGTCTATGGCGAATAATTGAATAGGCAAACTACTCAATAAGGTTTGAAAATGTTTTTGCGCTAGTTTTTCTGGAGAACAATAAATAAACTGGTATTTTTTTGCTGCAATATCTTTAAAGACAATCGACTCTTCATAAGCACTTAATTGACTTCCTAATAAAATAGCTTTTAATTGTTTTGACACTAGGTCTTTCACTTGATCTTGCATTAAAGCAATTAAAGGACTAATCACAATACAAATACCTCTTTGATAAATGGTAGGCACTTGAAAGCAGATTGATTTACCAGCGCCCGTAGGCAATAAGGCAAGTGTATCCTTTCCTGCAAGTATGGATTCAATCACCGCCAATTGCTGTGGCCTGAAAGCGTCATAGTTCCAATGCTTTTTTAATATGTCTTCTAAGGCTTTCAAAAACTTAGTCTAATTTCTTTTTAAATAATCTTAAAGAGTTCAATGCTAAAACTACATCACTTAATGCCATGATGAGGGCACCATAAGTGGGTCCCCAGGTGCCTAGGAATCCTAGGGCAGCCACCGGAATAGCAATGATATTGTAAGAAAATGCCCAGCCTAAATTTTCTTTTATAGTTTCATATGTTTTTCTTCCAAGTACCAAGGACATCGGAAGGTTCTTTAATCCGTTATTCATTAATACAACTTGTGCACTTTGTATGGCAATATGAGAAGCATTGCTTAAAGAAATACCAATAGTTGCTTTTGCTAATGCTGGGGCGTCATTGATACCATCACCAACCATTGCGGTGGGTGCAATTTTAGTCAATGCATCTAATTTATCAAGTTTGTCTGCTGGACTTTGTTCTGCGATAATTTCTTGAATACCCAATGCTTTACCTACGAGTTCACATTTTTCTTTTCTATCTCCGCTTAATAAAATGGTATGAATACCTTGACGATGTAATTGTTCAATCACTCCTTTTGCTTCGGTCCTGATCTGATCTGCTACATCTATCCAGCCAATCAATTGGTTGTTCTTTTGAATATAAATATTGTGTCCATCTTCCACATGGGAATCAATCAAGGTTTTAAAAGAGCCTGCCCAATAAGTATTGCCAGCTTTATCAGTGGCTTGAATGCCCATGCCTTTCACTTCTTCTATAGAAGCCCAAGGAATATTGTCCGTAGTTTTCCATGCCTCTTTAATACAATTAGCAATAGGGTGATTGGAGTATTTTTCTAAAGCATAGGTAAGATTTTTAAAATCTTGTTCCGCTATTTGTCCTGTTGCTTGAGGTACTATTTTAAAACTACTAATTTCAAAATGGCCAGTGGTTAGTGTGCCAGTTTTATCAAATACAACTTGTTTAATATCTTTAAAAGTTTCAAGGCTCTTGGCATTTTTAAACAAGACCCCATTCCTTGCGCCTCTGCCAAGTCCAACTGCAATCGCAGCAGGCGTAGCTAATCCCATTGCGCAAGGACAAGAGATAACCAACACTGCAATGGCCCTTAACATGCTTTCGCTAAATCCGATTGGGGTAAAAAAGTAATTACCCAATAAGGTGAGTAAAGCAATGCCTACTACCAA
>JBFYPO010000092.1:0-3078 GCA_041303215.1 Asinibacterium sp.
TTGATAAATAATTCACGCTTATAAGAAAGGTTTCTTCCAACACCCATATAAGGTAGGCCTGCTAAGGCATAAGAGAAATATTGTAATGCAGTCTGAAAGGTTTCAAAACGAATGAGTTTATTCAATAAGCCTGGTTTCTTTTTATAAGCACCATAACCCAATACAATTTCTTTGCCTTCTTCATATCCATCTTGCATAAGGCGCATCCAATGTTCACTGGCTGGTAAACAATCTGCGTCTGTCAATAATAAGGTTTCGTTTTTTGCTGATTTGATGCCCATAGAGAGTGGGAATTTTTTTCCAGCAATCATTTTTGCTTCCTGTGTCAATAAAACAGGATTCAAATTCTTAAAAGATTTCTTGAATTCATCTAATAAATACTTGGTCTCATCTTCTGAATTATCATTGACTAAAACCACTTCATGCGTGGTGCTATAGTCTTGAACTAAAACACCTGGTAAAGTATTGGCTAAATTATGTGCTTCGTCACGGGCGCAAATCACCACTGAAATTGGGTGTTCAACATGCACCGTTTTTTTTGGTTTTTTATAAATAGCTAATCTTAAGAAAAAGAATAAATAGTATATAACCTGTAGGGCAATCACTGTGGCAAATAAGCCTATAAGTAGTTCAGAAAGTAGGGTGGATGAAATGGGTAAGTTGATTGTCATAGCGCAAAAGTAAAGATTTTTGACCTTACCTTTGTCCCATGGCCGCATTACAATTTGAATTAACAGCATCGTCTCAAAAAGGGGCATCAAGGGCAGGAACCATTACCACAGATCACGGGGTGATTCAAACCCCTATTTTCATGCCTGTGGGCACTATTGGTTCTGTGAAAGCGGTGACCCAGCAGCAATTAAAGCAGGACATCCATGCACAAATCATATTAGGAAATACCTATCATTTATACCTTAGGCCAGGCACAGAAGTATTGGAAGCAGCCGGTGGATTACACCAATTCATGGGTTGGGATAGACCTATTTTAACAGATAGTGGTGGATACCAGGTTTTCTCATTGGCGTCTAATCGAAAAATTAAACCAGAAGGGGTGGTGTTTCAGTCTCATATAGATGGCAGTAAACATTTGTTTAGTCCAGAAAAGGTGATGGATATTCAAAGAAGTATTGGCGCAGATATCATCATGGCTTTTGATGAATGTCCTCCCATCCCAAGTACTTATGACTATGTACGTAAAAGTATGGACCTTACCCATACTTGGTTGGATAGGTGTTTTAATAGACTGGCAGAAACTCCGGACTTATATGGACATACACAAAATTTATTCCCTATTGTGCAAGGAGGTTTGTATAAAGACCTAAGAAAAGCTTCTTGTGAATATGTGGCGTCTAAAAATGCAGTGGGGAATGCTATTGGAGGATTAAGTGTGGGGGAAACAGAAGAAGAAATGTATGAATTCACCGCTTTGTGTTGTGAAAATTTACCAAAGGATAAACCGCGCTATTTAATGGGTGTTGGAACTCCTTGGAATATATTAGAAGCTATCGATTTAGGGGTAGATATGTTTGATTGTGTGATGCCAACTAGAAATGGACGTAATGGAATGATCTTTACTTCTCAGGGAGTGATCAATATCAAGAATAAAAAATGGTATAAAGACTTTAGTCCTATCGATCCAGGAATACCGAATGAAATGAGTCAATATTATACCAAAGGGTATATCAGGCATTTATTTGCTGCAGATGAAATTTTAGGGATGCAGTTGGCGAGTATACAAAACCTCTCTTTCTATCTTTGGTTGGTTGAACAAGCTAGAATACATATTATTGCTGGAGATTATAGCGCTTGGAAACAAGAAATGATTCCACAAATAAGTAAAAGATTATAAGCATTGAAAAAACTGGATTGGTACATATTGAAAAAATTTCTGGCGGTGTTTTTCTTTGCCATCTTCTTTTTTGCAGTGATTGCAGTAGTGATAGATGTGAGTGAAAAGACAGATGATTTTGTGCGATCTGGTTTAACTAGTTCCGAGATCATTAAAAACTATTATGTTGGGTTTATACCCCATATCATTGCTTTATTGTTCCCCTTGTTTGTATTTATTGCAGTCATTTTTTTTACTTCAAAAATGGCTGGACAAACTGAAATTGTCGCCATCATAGCAAGTGGCACTTCCTATAATAGATGGTTAAGGCCTTATTGGATTGGTGGATTATTTTTAGGGTTAGTTTTATGGATCTCCAATCAATGGATTGTGCCTAAAGCCAACAATATCCGTGGCGATTTTGAAGCCACCTACATTGATGCCAATTCATCTTATAATGCCTTGTTAAGGGGCTCTAATGATTATTATTTTAGGATCGATTCTTTTACCTATGCGGGTATTTATAGCTATGATACAGGCTATAAAAGAGGGAATAACTTTTTTGCTTATACTGTTAAAGGCGAGAAAGTGGTGTATAATATTCGAGCAGAATCCATCTTATGGGACACGGCTAAAAAAGATTGGGCCTTAACCGAAGTGTTAGAGCGAAAAGTAACCGATCAAAAAGAGTTGGTAAACTACCTTCCAACACTGCATAAAAAGTATCCTTTTAAGCCAGTAGATTTAGAAAAAGATAAGTACGCAAAAGATAAATTAACGACCCCTCAATTGATTAAGCAAATCAGGATGGAAGCATTAAGGGGCTCAGAGGGGTTAAATGAGTTAAAAATTGAGCGCTATAGACGCGATGCAACCCCCATTACTGTATTACTTTTAACCCTAATTGGGGCAATCATTGCAGGCCGAAAAGTGAGGGGAGGAAGTGGTGCACATTTGGCCATGGGCTTCACTATTGCAGCTTTGTTTATCATTACAGACAGATTCTCTACCATCTTCTCCACGAAGGGTAATTTACCCCCATTTATAGCGGCTTGGATCCCTAACGTAATTTTTATGTTTGTGGTCTATTATTTATACAAAAAAGCGCCTAAATAACTATTTCTACAGTAACTTCGTGTCCAAATTTAATCCGTTTTTTAACAATAATAATTGGGCATATGGAAGAGATCAAAGACCGTTTTGGAGAAAAAGCAACTGCGGCTGCTTCAGAGATCAAAGAAATGCTAAAA
>JBFYPO010000093.1:0-7337 GCA_041303215.1 Asinibacterium sp.
ATATTTTTTTCGCCAATAGCTTTTAAGGATTGTAACATTTCAAATTCCGATAAGCCTGCTGGAATGTCCATTGGCTTTTTCAAACGAATTGTTGCAGGTATCGTTTTGTCAATTAAGCTTGCTAAACTATCTACACCTACTGCAGCTAACATTTTTGCAGTATCTACTGGATTGGGGCCAATATGTCTTTGGATAAATTCTGCGCCACTTTGATTCATGTTCGACGGAATTGAAAAGGTTAAAAATTGCCACAAATATACGCCATTTAGGCCCTTCTTAAAGGGGATATTTAGGCCTATTCCTTTGAATGGGGAAAGCTTGTGGATGAGGTATAAATAGTTTACTTTTGAAGTACAATATGCAAGCCAACACTGAACACTTATACGAGACACCAGCGCCTGAACAGTTAAAGAAATTTCAAAATTTCCTTAAAAGGGTAGACAAGCGTGTTATTTTAAAGCAATTGCCTGATTTGCATGAAGCTGCTTTTGAAAAGATTGACTGTTTGGATTGTGCTAGATGTTGCAAGAACTATTCCCCTCGATTTAAAATGCCCGACATTAAAAGAATTAGCAAATACATGGGGATGAAGGAGACGGCTTTTATAGACCAGTACCTTAGCATGGACGAGGAGGGGGATTATGTTTCTAAAACAAGACCTTGCCCGTTTTTGGCAAGCGACAATTCATGTAATGTATATGACCATCGTCCTACAGATTGCCAAAGATTCCCTTATACCGACGAAGATGTTTTTTTTAAGCGTATTCCTATCACCATGAAGAATGCAGAATTCTGCCCAGCGGTGCACGATGTGATGAATGGTTTATTGGCTAAATAGAACGCCCTAGTATTCCATATCCTTTAATTTCGGCGCCTTGAACCAAGTTGCGAAGACGACCAAAATGGTCATAGTGCCTCCAAAAACAACAGAAGGAATTACGCCCATTGCTTTTGCGGCTAATCCACTTTCAAATTGCCCCAATTCATTGCTACTGTTAATGAACATAGAATTCACTGACATCACTCTACCGCGCATATGGCTTGGCGTTTTGAGTTGAACAATGGTGCCTCTAACAATCATACTAAAACCATCCAATATGCCACTCATTAATAATGCAGCGAATGAGATCCAGAATATTTTAGAAAGCGCAAAGACAATGATACAAACCCCAAATCCTGCTACTGCCAATAATAATTTTTTACCTTGCTTTCTTTCCACAGGGAATAAAGTAATCAAGACAATGATCAAAATAGCGCCAATATCTGTTGCGGCATTCAGCCATCCAAAACCTATAGGGCCCACTTTTAAAATATCTCTTGCAAATACAGGTACCATAGCAACTGCTCCACCAAATAATACAGCAAATAAATCTAATGATAAAGCGCCTAACACCTCTTTACTATTGAATACAAAACGCAAACCTTCTTTTACACTTTCCAAAGGCTTTTGCTCCACAACGGTTGGATGAGGTGGCTTGACACTTATCTTTTGTATAAAGAAGTAACCAATCGCCACTAAGGCAGCTACAAAAATCAAAGACTGGTGAATGCCGAATCCGGCAATCATAAATCCAACACTTGCATGCCCTATCACAGAGGCGCTTAGCCACATGCCCTGGCTCCAAGTAGTAGCGTTTTGTAATAAATTTTGAGGCACAATTTCACCCACTAAAGTGCCAAATCCTGGTCCTGTAAAGGAGCGTATAATACCGGTACAAAAAATTACAAAGTAAATGCCGACTGCAATTTGCAAATTGCCTAATTGCGCAACACCATAACTAGAGGAGAGTAATAATAAACTAATGGCGCAAATAAAATAAAGACTGACCCCTCTTAAGATGATTTTTCTTTTCTCACTTTTATCAATAACATGCCCCGCATACAAGGCTAAGGAAACGGCAGGGATGACTTCTGCTAATCCAATCAGTCCAATTGCAAAAGGTTCATTGGTTAATTCATAAATCCACCAACCCACCAAAGTACCCATCATCCTTAAACCCATGATGAATAAAAAACGACCAATCATTAAATTCCTAAATTCCGGAATCCTCAATGCGGCAAATGGGTCTTTCGTAGATTGTAGTGATTTGTTGTCCATATGCGTAAAAGAGATAAGGTTAAGGTAGAGTAAAATAATGTTGACCTTCCTCTAGGTCTTTATCCAAAGCGTCTATAATGACTTGAAAATGCTTTTCGTTGTATAAAAAATCAGCATTGCTTGCGTCTACGAAAATTGTTTTGATATTATGCTGTTTGATATAGCTGGTATAAGTTTCTTGCAGCTTAAATAAGTATTCGTCTGGAATACTTTGTTCAAATTTTCGGTTCCTTTTTTTGATATTTCCTTGGAGTCTATTGACAGGTGAATGTAAATAGATTAATATATCTGGCGGGGTAAGTTGTTGCACAAATACATCAAACATTTTCTGATACAATCTAAATTCTTCCTCCGGTAAATTTACTTTTGCAAAAAGCAAACACTTGGTAAAAATATAATCCGAAACCGTAACATTTTGAAACAAGTCGTTAGACTTGATCATTTCTTGTTGTTGCTTAAACCTTTCTGCTAAAAAGAATAGCTCTAATGGGAAAGCATATTGTTTTGGATTTTCGTAAAATTTTGTCAAAAATGGATTTTCGGCAAATTCCTCTAATACCAACTTTGCATTAAAATGTTGTGCGAGTAAATGTGATAGTGTTGTTTTCCCAGCACCAATATTCCCCTCAATTGCTATAAAATGATGCTTCATAATTCTTTGAATACTTGCGGCCAAAGATAAGTTTTGGCAGCTTTATTTCTAGGTTTTTTTATGCACAACGGATAGGTCTGTAGAGGCTTGGTACAATTGACTATTCGTTTTTTTGAGTATAGGATGCACAAAATCAGCAGCAATCTCTGCCAATGGAGCCAAAACAAAATTACGTTCTGTTAACCTAGGATGTGGAATGACCAAACCTGGCAAGGTAATTATGCTTTGTTCGTAATAAATTATATCAATGTCAATATTCCTTGGCCCAAGAGGCACTCGTCTTTCGCGGCCCATTGCAAGTTCAATGTTTAAAATTTCCTCCAATAGTTGTTTTGGGCTAAGGTCGGTTTCAATGCAAATTGCTTGATTATAAAACGCAGGTTGCTCTTTGAGTCCCCAAGCTTCCGTTTCATAAATAGCAGATTGTTGTAGTATAGGCCCACAGTGCTTTAGGATGCTGTTTCTAGCATTTTCTAAATTGACCAGTCGGTCGCCTATATTACCGCCTATCAATAGGTATACTTGGTTCATAGAAGGATGCTGAAAATGAGCACAAATATCCATATTTTTACATGGTAACCTTCTTTTTTAAGGTACATTTTTCTATTTCTATCTAATCCATCTGTATTATGAAAAGTTTTTTCAAGTCATTCACTGCCGCATTACTTGCCTTATTTGTTTTTTCTGTGTTAAGTGTTTTTGTATTAATTGGCATTGCCGCTTCTGTTTCTTCCGAAGAAACGACTACTGTTCCTGCGAATGCGGTGCTTGTAATTGACTTGGGCGATACTTATACAGAAAAAGAAGTCGCTGATCCATTCAGTGAATTGATGCGACCAGGTACAGGAAAGATACCAAGTCTATCAAAATTGATTGGTTTAATACAGCACGCCAAAAAAGATTCATCCATCAAAGGAATTTATATTAAATGCCAAGAGAATCCAAATGGCTATGCAGCTTCCGAAGAGATTAGAAAAGCATTGGTTGATTTTAAGAAGAGCAACAAATTTATCCTTGCTTATGGGGAAACCATTTCTCAAAAAGGCTATTGGGTTGGCAACGTAGCACATTCCATTTATACCCACCCTCAAGGTGGATTAGATTTTAGCGGCTTCTCTTTAGAGACGGTGTTTCTGAAAGGGATGTTAGACAAATTGGATGTAGAAATGCAGGTTTTTTATGCAGGAAAATTCAAAAGCGCTACAGAGCCATTTAGGTATGCACAAATGTCGGAGGCGAACAAATTACAAACTAGTGTATGGTTGAATGGATTGTACAATCATTTTATTGAAACGGTTTCAAATGCAAGAAGTATTGCACCTGATCAATTAAGATTATTAGCGAATGAAGCAAAGATTCAATCAGCACAAGATGCTTTATCCAATGGATTGGTAGACGATTTATTGTATGATGATCAATTGAAGAAAATAATTGCTAAAAAAATATCGGGTATTACAGAAAATGAGATTCCATTTGTTTCGATTAAAGAATATAACAAAGCGGTTGCATTGAGAGGAGCTGGTTCGGGAAAGATTGCCGTGCTTTATGCGGACGGAGATATTGTAATGGGTAAAAATAGTAGAGATGCCATTGCAAGTGATGACTTTAGAATGATTTTACAAAAAATCAGGGCAGACGAATCCATTGATGCGTTGGTACTCAGGGTGAATTCGCCTGGAGGAAGTGCTTTGGCGAGTGATATTATTTGGAGAGAAATTGCTTTGATCAAAAATAAAATACCTGTGGTAGTGAGTATGGGTGATGTAGCTGCTTCTGGCGGCTATTATATTGCATCTGGTGCAGATTCAATCTATGCAGATGCCAATACTATTACTGGGTCTATTGGTGTATTTACAGTCATTCCTAATGTCTCAGGTTTTATGAAAAATAAAGTAGGAATTACTTTTGATGGTGTTAAAACTGCTCCTTTTGCAGATGCGCCAAGCACCACAAGACCTTTAAATACGATGGAGCAAAAAATGCTTCAAGCAGGAGTAGATAGTATTTATTATAATTTTAAATCAAGGGTAGCAAAAGGCAGAAAGAAATCTATTGAATACATTGATTCTATTGCACAAGGTAGAGTATGGTTAGGTTCAGATGCGATCAGTGTAGGTCTGGTGGACCGTATTGGTACTTTGAATGATGCCATAGCAGCTGCTGCAAAAATGGCTAAAGTGAAAGGCTATACTTTAAAGCAATATCCTGAATCGAGGTCATTCCTAGAAGAATTTATCGAAGATTATAAGGATTATGTTAAAGTAAAATCTATTGAATCAGAAATTGGGGCCACGCAATGGCAAATGTTCCAACAGTTAAAGACGGTTCAGCAAATGGTTGGTGTACCTCAAGCGCGAATGCCTATCTTTGTAGTTAAACAGCCTTAATAACAATGCGTTCTTATAGTCAAATAAAAGCTATGCTTGCCATCTCAAGAGCAAGCTTGCGTTCCATATTGAGAAGTCCATCTGCTGTTATATTTAGTATTGCATTCCCACTCATTTTTATTCTAGTATTTGGTTTCCTAAGCAGTGGAGGCAATATCAATGTAAAAGTGGCATTAGCACCTAATGCGGACACCACTAATTTAGTCTATGCTACCATCAAATCGAATGCAGGATTAAAATTTGTAGTAGAGGATACTGCTTTTGTGCAAGCAGAATTGTCAAAAGGAAAAATTACTGCTTTAATTGATATTCAGCCAACACAAAACCCCAGTCAACCTTATCAAATACAGTTGACGAGTTCTGCTGCGGCGAACCCGCAAAATATTCAATTGATCAAGTCAATTTTGAATGCGGTCATTGCCCAAATCAATGCTGCTCAGTTTAAAGACGCACCTACTATTGCGGTCGTTAGGAATGAAATAATTGAAGTGCCAGGAAGAACCTATCGTACGATAGATTTTATTTTACCTGGTCAATTAGGATTTTCTTTGTTGAGTGCAGGTGTTTTTGGAGTTGCTTTTTTGTTTTTCAATTTAAGACAACAATTGGTTTTAAAAAGATTTTATGCAACCCCAATTCGTCGACTCTATATTATTTTAGGAGAAGCTTTAAGTAGGGTCATTTTTCAATTGATGACAGCCATCATCATTATTGGTATTGGGCATTTCGCATTTAAATTTACGTTGGTGCATGGTTGGATGACCTTCTTGAATATTATGGTGCTGAGTTTTATAGCCTTGGTCTTATTTATGGGCTTTGGATTTATTGTAAGTGGAGTGGCGAAAAACGAAAGTACTATTCCACCATTTGCCAACTTGATTACCTTGCCTCAATTTTTATTAGCAGGCACATTTTTCTCTATAGAATCTTTTCCTAAATGGTTGCAACCTATCTGTAATATTTTGCCTTTGACACATTTTAACAATGCGATGCGGGATATCGCTTTCGAAGGGGCAAATTTATGGGCGGTAGGGAATGAGATTGCCATCCTCTTTGTTTGGATTGTCGTTGTATATGCCGTTGCCTTCAAAATCTTTAAATGGGAATAATATGAAATTGATTCGCTTTGCATTCATTAGTGTCTTAGTGATTGGTGGCTTGATTACAGCGATATCAAGTTTATTCCCGTCGACGGTCATTACTTCTAGGGCAGTCGAGGTCAACGCTTCAAGTGCTCAAATTCAACATTGTGTCAAAGACTTATCAGCTTGGAAAGGGTGGATGAGTGATTGGAAAGATCAATCGGTGGTGGTTGAAAATAGAGTAGCTAAAGTGGGTACACAGACTATAGAAATGGTTTCGACAAGCGATAGTTCGGTGGTATTAAATTGGGTAGCCACTGGACAAGCCCCTTATAAAGTTCAAATCGAATGGCTTCCATTACAAGAAGGCACTTATGTAATTCATTGGTCATTTGAGCAGCATGTTCAATGGTATCCTTGGGAAAAATTCCAAACCTTACTTAATGAAAAAGTCTTAGGTGCAAAAATGGAAGAAGAACTACAGCATTTAACTGCATGCGTTTTATCCAATCCATAAATCTTTATACTCCTTGATCTTTCAGGTATTGAACATTTCTTTTTAGGCCACTTAGTTTGGACCTTAGTAAGGGAGACTGTTTGAACCTGGCTTTGAAACTGGTCTCTTCCATTGTCAACCATTCTTCTGAACTCAAATTTAATAAACCTTCGATTGGCTTGAATTTTACTTCCTGATGTGGATGACTAAATCGATTCCATGGGCAAACATCTTGACATATATCACAACCAAATGCCCAATCTTGATAGGATCGATCTGAGGGAGTGTCAATGGTTTGTTTTTTTAGCTCTATGGTGTAGTAACTAATACAATGATTGGCTTCGATAGTTTTATTAGGCAAGATGGCTTGCGTTGGACAAGCATCTATACATTTTGTACAAGTACCACAATAGTCTTTAGCAATAGGTTCGTCATAAATTAATTCAAGGTCCACAATTAAACTAGCAATAAAAAAGAAGGATCCGTTTTTAGGTTGAATTAAATTTCCATTTTTTCCAATCCATCCTGCACCAGAAAGCCAGGCCCATGATCTTTCTAATACGGGCGCAGAGTCTACAAAACCTCTGCCTTCTATTGGGCCAATTTTTTGACGTAAATCGTC
>JBFYPO010000094.1:0-4612 GCA_041303215.1 Asinibacterium sp.
TTTAAAATCAATCGTATAAATATTTTAACATGCGTCAAAATAGAAGAAACTTTTTAAGCAAGGCTTTTTTATCAGCAGGTGCTTTAGGACTTAGTAGTACTGTTTTTGCAAATAACAATCATGCTGATTTTACTTTGCCAAAATCAATCCTGGATTTAGCGCCAATGAAAGAAGGCGTAGTGCCTATTACCGTGGAAGAGCGCAAGCAAAGAATTGCAAAAGCGCAAGAAATAATGGCTAAAGAAAAAATCGATGCCATCTTTTTAGAAGGCACTGCTTCTTGTTTTTATTTTACAGGCATGCGATGGGGACAAAGTGAAAGAACTTTTGGTGTAGTGATACCAGCAAAAGGAGCCATAGCTTATGTTTGTCCAAAATTTGAAGAAGATAGGGCGATGGAAATATTAAACCCAGTCTTTGGTAGTGAGGTAAGGTGTTGGGAAGAACATGAAAGTCCATATGCATTGATTTTCTCCATTGTAAAAGACAGGGGCTACACACACAAAAGAATTGGCATGGAAGAGCGCGTACGTTTTTTTATTGCGGATGGGGTGAAAAAAGTAGCAACAGGTTTTGATATAGTGGATGCTACACCTGTTACTGCTGGATGTAGAATGTTTAAAACAAAATCGGAAATTGCATTAATGCAATATTCAAGTGATATTACCATTAAAGCATACCAAGCTGCATTTGCAACGATTCGTCCAGGTATGTCCCAATCGGAATTTAGCGGTAATATCAGTGCTGCTTTCAGAAAGTTAGGATATAGTGGCGGCGCATCCGTACAAGTGGGTAAATATTCAGCCTTACCACACGGAAGTAGCACACCACAAATGATACAGGAAGGAGATATTGTGATGGTGGATGGAGGAACAAGTGTAGAAGGCTATGCTTCTGATATCACAAGAACTATTGTGGTTGGCAAACCAACTCAAAGACAAACCGATGTTTGGAATATCGAATTAGAAGCACAGAATGCAGCTTTTACAGCGATTCAAATTGGAGCACCATGCGAAGTTGTAGATGCAGCTGCAAGAGCAGTGATTGAAAAAGCAGGGTTTAAAAGCAATTATAAATTACCAGGATTACCACATAGAACGGGACATGGTATAGGTTTAGAAGGACATGAGTGGACCAATTTTGTAAAAGGAAATAAAACTCCAATGGCGGTGGGTATGTGTTTTAGCAATGAGCCAACCATTTCTATCCCAGGTGAATTTGGTATTCGTTTAGAAGACTGTTTATATATTGCAGAAGATGGACCACATTATTTTTCGAAACAAAGCATTTCAATTGAACAACCATTCGGATAAAATTTTACGCTGTTTTTTTAAGAAAAGCGGGTGTAAATTTTCAATAAAAAAGGAGCTACAATTTGTAGCTCCTTTTTTTATCTGTAACTAGGCAATTGTTACATCGGATCAATTTATCGATACAATTGGTTGAACAACATTTTATAAGTGCCATGTGTTTGACCTCTGAAAGTAATTTCAGGTCCGTATACAAATAACTTGCCTTTACCAATCTTGGCTTCAAATGCAGCTACTCCATCTTGCAAATAGGCTTGTCCAAATGCCCATCCACTTCTTAATGTTTTATCTGAAGCAAACCAAGCCAATGGTGTGATGTCCCCACTTGCGATTGCATCGGGTTGAACTCTAAATACTGGACTATTATTAAAATAGACATCTGCTTTATTTTTCATGCCCCAGTTTGCCTTAGTGTTTGATTCTACAGCAACTTGTAAAATACTGCCAGGAATATAAAATTTCTCACCAGGCAAGTTGCGTTCTTTACCATTGTTCATTTCTACGATTGCGTTCTTAACAGGAAGATGTAAATGATAGGCCAAATTAGCACTTGATCCAATGGTTACTACTGAACCACCTTGTTCCATAAAGGCTTTCAATGCTGGGATAGACTTGTCTGCGGTAATTTTTCCAAGCATAGGATGGTACTCGGCAGGAATTTCATTTAAGTTTGGTTCACTTTCTTCGTAACGAGAAGGTGGACCAGCGATTACTGAAGGAATTGCGCCGTCTACAAATACAAGCACATCATATTTGTCTTTTAAATTTCCGGCATTGATTTCTTTGGCATAAATTAAATTGAAGTCAAAATGGTGTTGTTCAAAAATCCATCTTACCCAACCTGATGGCATCGATCCACTATAGCGATCCCATAAACCAATTTTTAATTTTTGAATTTGTATCGCATCTGCAGGAATACTTTCAATACTCTTTACTGTTAAGCCATTGCTTGATACAATTTGATTTATTTGTGCATCAGATGCACCATCCAAATAAAAACCCGCTTTATTTTTATAGACGGCTGTTCCAGCTTTTAATAAATCGTTAATGGCGATAAAGCTATTATTATCTGCACTACTGATGGCATAACTCGTGCTATTTGTTTTGTTTGAAATAACTAGGGCACCTTTGGCTTGTTGTACTTGACCATAGGGAATCGCTTCAAAAGGACCATTGAAATCGTCCAGTATTCTATCAAATTCTACCCCCATTGTATAAGCTGGTGTCCAACCCGCAGCATCATACGGTCTTACTGGCGGACCTCCTGGATATAAAAAATCATTTGGATGATCTTGTGGATCAAACATATCTAATACGTGCGCTCTAAAGGCTTGATTGGTTCTTACAACAAATGAACCTGCCGCATAATTTTTTCCATTCACCACAAAATCACTAGATGCCTTGTGCACTTTAATACCACTTTGAATTAATATATTCACAAAGGCAACAGCACTTGTAGTTTGATGGGCAGGAATAATATACGCTCTCGGGTCTCTTAAGTTTGGTGCTTTGTATATTTTAGCAAAATTCTGTGCGGCTATACTATCAATTCTAAGGTCTCTCTTTTCTGTTTTTAATTGCTCATTCAACATTTCAACTTTATTTGGAAACAATGTCCAATTGTCTTTGTTACCAGCATCAATCGCTGCCTTACCCATTTTATAGATATTCATTAATACTTCATCCTTATGCCTAGCTGCATAGTTGAGTACTGCATAGTTTAAAGAGATAGAGTAATCGATTGAATTTTTGAAATACCATTTTTGAGGTTGAATTGGATAAGGCAAACCACTATTTGGAATTAATCTTTGCGGCACTAACGGAATCGTCATTGGAGTTGGGTTACCAATAATTTCTGTAAGTATCCCCACAATATTATGATAGTATGCAGTAGTTCTTAATCCTCCATTCCACCATGTAGAATATACAGATCCGCCCTTCATGGTATAGCCAGGTTTTTCTTCTGCATTTAAACGACTGCTCATTGCAGCGCCCATTGCATCAAGGCTGGTTATTAATAAAGGATTATACACATAGTTAAAAGGATCTCTGTAAGGAGGACCTGCGACTACTGTACCTGCTGGTCCTGTTTGATGGTGGTTGTATAAAATTTGAGGCATCCATTCGATATATTGTTGACGACTCATGTTTTTTGTTTCACTCATATTCATCATAAAAAAGTCACGGTTGTTGTCATGACCAATATATTTTTGGTATAGTCTTGGCAATGCTGCGGTAGAACGTTTTAAAGTATCTTGGTTACGCATATACCAATTGGATACAAGTTCTTGTCCATCAGGATTGGCATGCACAAATAAAACGATGGTATTTTTTAAAATATTTTTTGTTTCATCATCTTGACGCGTGATCAATTGGTACATGGTTTCAATCCATTGATGAATGCCTACTACTTCTGTTGCATGCAATCCACCATCAATCCAAACCACTGCTTTTCCTTCGTTAGACAAGACTTTTGCTTCTGAAACAGATAATGCTTCTGCTCTTGCTAACTTTTGAGAAATGGATTTGTATTTTTCTAATTGTCTGATATTTTCTGGACTAGACACAATCATCATATAATGATTTCTGCCTTCTTCCGTCTTACCAATGGTGTTTAATTTAACCTTGTTTGAACTTGCTGCTATTTTTTTTAAATAGGCTTCGGTTGCCGTGAAGGTGGCTAACTTATAATTGTCGCCAATTTGAAATCCAAAATGACTTTTTGGACTTGGAACAGATTGTGCGATGACTTGTGTACCTAATAGTAGCACAAAACAAAAAATCGATAACATTCGACGCATAGTAGTGTTTTTTATTCCTACTAAAGTTAATGTGCGGCTTTTGTATTTTAAAAGAAATTTTATGAATGGGCCTGTGATTTATTGAATTCTAAACAATTGTATTTGAGCACTTGGGGTCATTGGTCTGGCGGGTGTGGTTAAACTATTCGTTTTAATCAATTGTGTTTGATTGTTCCGAACGCTATAAAACAATTCTATATAATCTCCTTTGTCGATGGGGATGATGGCTTGAAGCGCGCATAGGGTTTTTGAACCACTGGGGCCGGTTTGAAACTGTCTTAGGGTATTGGGAAAGGCAGCACCATTCCGCCTAATCCACAAACTAATTTCATCATTTGCGATGTTAGGGTTACTAACTTGAATGACCAATTGGATGGCATAGACACCCGCATTGGTTACGGTGATCCTACTGGGCACTAGGCCTGAGTTATGACTGATATAGACCTGCTTATTGCTACTCGTGTCTTTCCACTTAACAGCAGTAGCGGTATTACTCAATGC
>JBFYPO010000095.1:0-6304 GCA_041303215.1 Asinibacterium sp.
ACTGAATTTGATGCAGTGCCTGCCTATGTTAGAAGAAATTTAGACTTGTTTGGTAATACGTTGGCTTCTGTAGAAAACTATTATAGTAAGTATACAGTGGAGCAAGATGAAAATAACCAAACACAGATCTCTACCATCAATTCTTTTTTAGATGGTAAAAAACCAGATTAAAGATCGTTTTTATAGAACAGTTGATTTAGTTGGAACCCTGCCTGAAAAGGCGGGGTTTTTTTATTTATCTTTGAGTATGCAAACAGTACTCATTACAGGTGGAACAGGGATGGTTGGACAATCCTTGACTAACTTATTAATCGCAAAAGGATATCAAGTGATTGTCTTGTCTAGGCAGAAAAAACAGTCTAGTCGTGCGCATTTTTCCTTTGCACAATGGGATCTGTCAAAAGGATGGATTGATCCAACAGCGATTGCTGCTGCGGATTTCATTATTCATTTAGCAGGTGAGGGCGTGGCGGATAAAAGATGGACCAAGGAAAGAAAGAAAGCTATTTTAGATAGTCGTGTACAAACAAGTGCCTTATTGATAGATGCTCTAAAAGCACAACCCAATAAAGTAAAAGCAATAGTGGCTGCATCTGCTATTGGTTGGTATGGCCCCGATACTGCAAAAAGTTTGGTGGATGGGTTTGTAGAAAATGATACAGTAGATTCAAGTTTTTTAGGAGACACTTGTAAGCAATGGGAGGAAAGCATGCATCCTATAAAAGCATTGGGTATCCGACTCGTCACTTTGCGCATTGGTATTGTATTCAATAAAAAAGGAGGAGCACTAGCCGAATTCATTAAGCCAGCTAGGTTAGGAGCTGCAGCTATATTGGGTGATGGCAAACAAATGGTGAGTTGGATACATCAACAAGATTTAAATCGTTTGATGTTGTTTGCATTAGAACAAGAAGCTGTTGCTGGGGTGTACAATGCAGTTGCTCCGGATCCGGTAGATAATGCTACTTTAACAAAAGCGATTGCAAAACGTTTCCATAAAATTTTTATCCCATTCAATGTACCAAGCTTTATCCTAAAAATAATGCTCGGCGAAATGAGTGTTGAGGTCTTGAAAAGTGCAAAAGTTAGTGCCGCTAAAACCCTTGCCACAGGATTTAGTTTTAACTATGCAAGTATGGATGAAGCCTTAGACGATTTATTAATTACGAATTGGTCTTCCAGCAGTAATCACTGATTGAATGCGCTCAAGCGTTTTCTTTTCGCCACAAAGACTTAAGAAAGCTTCACGCTCTAAGTTCAATAAGTATTGTTCGTTCACTACGGTGGCTTCGCTTAAATCACCTCCACACATCACATAGGCTAGTTTACGTGCTACCAATGCGTCGTGGTCTGTTGCGTAACCGCCGCGCCACATCGCATTGATGCCTGCATATAAGGCGCCTAAGCCAGCTTTACCCATCACTTTAATATCATTGCGTTGAATAGGTTGTGTATAGCCAGCATTAAATAATTCAAGTACTTGTTCTTTTGCCTTGGCAATTCTTCTGGATTGATTCAATACAATTTGATCTTGTCCTTTTCTGAAAATACCCATTTCCATTGCTTCATGAGCAGAAGTAGCCACTTTAGCGGTAGCAATTTGCAAGAATCTATTTTTTAAAGTAATCGTTTCTGGTTCTTCTGCGTGCATTTCATCGGACGCTCTTAATACCAATTCTTTGGTACCACCTCCACCTGGAATAACCCCAATGCCTAATTCAACCAATCCAATATAGGTTTCTGCTGCAGCGCAAATGGCGTCAGCATGTAAATTCATTTCACAACCACCTCCCAAACATAATCCATGTGGTGCAGTTACTACTGGTATAGAAGAATAACGCACACGCATCATCGTATTTTGAAAGGCACGAACTGCCATATCTAATTCTTCATAATCTTGTTCTATAGCCAACATAAAAATCATACCCACATTGGCACCTGCGCTAAATAAATTCCCATCATTCGCAATGACTAAGCCCTTGCTTTTTTCTTCGGATAATTGAATGGCTTTATTCAGTCCTTCCAATACTTCACCACCAATACTATTCATTTTAGTGTTCCAGTTGAATCCAAATACGTCTTCACCAATGTCTACTAAATTACAAGCACTGTTTTTCCAAATGGTTTTTTCTTTAAAATCAGAGAGGATAATAAAGGAATCTGCCCCTGGAATTAAGGTATAATCGCCACTAGGAATATCGTAATAATAACGTTTGCCATTTTTTGTGGTGTAAAAGGATAAGCCTTTAGCCACCATGGTTTCAACCCAAGGAGCCACAGAAATGCCTGCTGCTTTCATGTCTTTGATAACTGCTTCAATGCCCAATTCATTCCAAGATTCAAAGGCACCAATTTCCCAGCCAAATCCTGCTTTAAGCGCGTCATCAAGACGGTATAATTCGTCACTAATTTCTGGAATACGATGACTGATATAAGAAAATAAAGTATGGTGAAACGCTTGTATAAATTGACCACCTTTGTCTTTTGCATTATACAATACTTTTAACCTTGCTGGTAATTGATCAACTGCTTTTGCTGCATCAATAGAAGCCATTTTTGTTTTCTTGCGTGGCTCATATTCCAGTGTAGCTAAATTCAAGGTTAATATTTCTTTGCTCGTTGCCGTTTTTATTTTTTTGAAAAATCCTTGACCAGTTTTATCACCTAGCCAGTTTTGTTCCACCATTTTCTCTAACCAAGTGGGTAATTTGAAAGTGGCTTTGGCTTCGTCGTTAGGACAATTTTCTGCAACACCATTTGCTACTTTTACTAAGGTATCAATACCCACTACATCAGCAGTTCTGAAGGTAGCAGACTTTGGGCGACCTAAAATAGGCCCAGTTAAAGATTCAACTTCATCGATGGTTAAGCCCATCTTTTCCATGATATGCAATACACTCATCATGCTAAATACGCCGACTCTGTTGGCGATAAACGCAGGGGTATCTTTACATAGTACAGTTGTTTTTCCTAAAAACACATCTCCATAATGCATGTGAAAATCAATCACAGCTTGGTCAGTTTTTGGCGTAGGGATAATTTCAAGTAATCTTAAATACCTTGGCGGATTAAAAAAGTGTGTTCCGCAGAAATGTTTTTGAAAATCTTCTGATCGGCCTTCTGCCATTAAATGAATTGGAATACCAGAAGTGTTAGAGCTTACTAAAGTGCCTGGTTTTCTATATTGTTCTACTTGATCATAAATATTTTTTTTGATATCCAGTCTTTCCACCACCACTTCTATAATCCAATCTGCAGTAGCAATTTTAGCCATATCGTCTGTGAAATTTCCAGTTCGAATATTTTTTGTTGCACTACTTGAATAAATAGGGGAAGGGTTAGATTTTATGGCTGCTTGTAAAGCGTCGTTTACTAATTTATTTCTTTCTTTAGTTTGAGTACTTTCTTCGGCACCTGGTTGTAAACGATCTAACAATAAAACTTGTACACCAATACCTGCAAAATGACATGCGATTCTAGATCCCATCACACCACTTCCTAAGACTACGACTTGTTTTATAGTTGGTTGCATATTATAGCTTTTCGTAAAATTAGTTAGTTATGCAACTATTTTCAAAAAATATTTTGATTTTGGCCAAAAAAGGGTCAAAAACGCCATTGGTTGCCTCTTTTAACCTTTTAACAAAACCAAGTGGAGGGTTCGGCGCTTTAGAGTACATTTGTACTATGCAAGTAGACCCTACTTTAGTGAATCATTTGGCACACCTTTCTAGGTTAAATGTGGCACCCGAAAAAATGGACAAATTGGTGCAGGATATGCAAGATTTGGTTGGTTTTGTGGAGCAACTAAATGCCTTAGATACAACGGGTACTCCAGCTTTAATGCATATGGGAGATGCTTACAATGTTTGGAGGGCAGATGAAGTGAGCGGGTCTATTTCTAACGAAGCAGCATTGTCAAATGCACCCAATGCTGCAGCACCTTATTTTAAAGTACCAAAAGTCATTCGTAAATAAATAATTATGTCAACAGTTATTGAACTTAGAAATATTCAGAAGAGTTATTTTATGGCCAATCAAGCCATCCCAGTTTTAAAGGGTATCAATTTGGATATCAATAGAAATGAATATGTAGCATTGATGGGGCCTTCTGGTAGTGGTAAAAGTACCTTAATGAATATATTGGGTTGCTTGGATTCTCCTACTGCAGGAACGTATAATTTGAACGGACACGATGTGAGTGCCATGACTGATGATGAATTGGCAGGGATCAGAAATATTGAAATTGGATTCGTGTTTCAACAGTTTAATTTATTGCCAAGATTAACAGCTGCAGAGAATGTAGCCTTGCCCTTGGTATATGCAGGTATTCCTAAAAAGGATCGTTTAGAAAGAGCATTGGTTGCGCTAGAAAAAGTGGGATTGGCAGATAGAAGTCATCATAAATCTAATGAGTTAAGTGGTGGACAGATTCAACGTGTTGCCATTGCGCGCGCCTTGGTGAACAATCCATCTATCTTATTGGCGGATGAACCTACGGGAAATTTGGATTCTAAAACATCGGTAGAAGTGATGGAATTATTTGGGAAAATTCATGCAGCCGGTAATACTGTTATTCTTGTAACACACGAGGAAGACATTGCACAGTATGCACATCGTGTAGTACGTTTAAGGGATGGCAATGTAGAGACCGATACATTGAATCAAAAGCACATTTAATTTACGAATTACTGAACTAAGTAGGTTTAGTTTTGTTATTAGGATATGAAAATCTATACAAAGGCAGGCGATCAGGGTAAAACTTCATTAATTGGAGGAACAAGAGTGCCTAAGAGTCACATCAGAATCGAGTCATATGGTACAGTGGATGAATTAAATTCATTCATCGGTTTATTGAGCGATTTAGTTTCGGATGTAAAAATCAAAACAGATTTAAAAGAAATTCAAGATAGGTTATTTACAGTAGGCTCTAGTTTGGCATGTGATCCAGAGAAAGAGTCTGCATTAAGAATTCCAGATTTAAAAGAAGAGGATGTGATTGGTCTTGAATTATCTATGGACAAGATGAACGAATTACTTGCTCCAATGAAATCATTTATCATTCCAGGTGGACATCAAGCCATCTCCACAGCGCATATCGCTCGTTGTGTATGTAGAAGGGCAGAACGCTTATGTGTACATATGCAAGAAGAAGATCTATTTGTAGAGACCTTGGTGATTAAATACCTTAATCGATTGAGTGATTACTTGTTCACTTTAGCAAGGTATATTGGTCATTTGAATGGGGTAGAAGATCTGCCTTGGAAGCCACGTATTTAATCGAAGGTAGAGCGTTAAATAAATAAACCATCTTTCATGGCAAGGGTCCTGTCGCTTAATTGAGCAAGTGCCTCGTTATGTGTTACAATCAAGAAACTTTGGTTCAGCTCATTTTTTAAACGCAAAAATAATTGGTGCATTGCGTGTGCATTTTCGCTATCTAAATTTCCTGTAGGTTCATCTGCAAAAATAAGAGAAGGGTCATTGATTAAAGCCCTTGCAACGGCAATCCTTTGTTGTTCTCCACCAGACAATTGATGTGGTTTTTTATCCTGCTTGTCAGCGAGGCCTAAGAAATCTAATAATTCAATTGCTTTTTTCGCCACTACTTTTTTATCCTTTTTCCCAATCCATCCCGGAATAGAAATGTTTTCTAGGGCAGTAAATTCTGGTAATAAATGATGAAACTGAAAGACAAAGCCAATACGGGTATTTCTAAACTGTGCTAATTGAGTATTGTTCATTTGATCAATGGCAAGTCCTTCAAAAGAAATCTGGCCTTTATCCGCCTTTTCTAAACTACTTACAATATACAATAGGGTCGATTTCCCAGCACCCGATGGCCCAATGATAGAGACTAGCTCGCCTTTGGAAAGCTCCAGGGAAACCCCCTTCAGGACGGGTACGGTTCCGTATTGCTTCCATATATCCTTGGCTACTAGTAGTTTTGGCTCCATCTCCATGCTACAAACCTACGATTACCCAGTCAATTTTGCCAAAATTTAATCAAATGTTTATAGGTTGTAGAAAAATCAGATTTGGTTGTATCATTTATACGGCTACTTTTGCAAAAAAGAACCTTATGTTTTGGACATTAGAATTAGCCAGCTATTTAGAAGAAGCCCCTTGGCCAGCAACAAAAGACGAATTGATCGACTACTCCATTAGGAGCGGTGCCCCTATAGAAGTAGTAGAGAATTTACAAGAGTTGGAAGATGAGGGCGAAGTGTATGAAAGTATTGAAGACATTTGGCCTGATTACCCAAGCCAAGAAGATTTTATGTTTAATGAAGACGAGTACTAA
>JBFYPO010000096.1:0-15470 GCA_041303215.1 Asinibacterium sp.
GTTTCATCGTCTTCTAATAAATCCAAGTGAATGGCATCAGCACCTGCGATGCCTTCTATGGAACCTTTAATATGCATCGCGTTTAGCAATACTTTTTCTAATTGCTTTTCTCTTGCTTTCCAGAGCTTTTCCATGGCGTCTCTTTCTTTTTGGATACTAGAACGCATTTGTCTAAAGCCTTCACCCACTGCTTTCCATTGTTCGCTGAATTCATTGCTGGTGAGGTAGTCATAAAGGAAACTCATTTTATCCCCTTTGTTCACTTGGCTCTTCTTAGTATCATAGATTTTCAAAATCGCATTCCTTAATAATAAGGCCACACTTTTAACTTCTTGGAAAGAACAGATATAGACACCATCCTTTTCGCCAAAACGATCTAACTCTTTGGGGAAGGTTTGTGTTACAATCACCGCAATATCTGCACCTTGACTGCGCATATCTGCCTTTAATTTATCAATCCATTCTTGGTTAAAGTCTTTGGTTCTCTTGCTTTCGTAAATAATTTTTCCTGCTTCTTGTCCTAAATTATTTCGCACCAATTGGATGCAATCTGCGCCACGTACTCCTTTGCCCACTTCTGAGATTTGATCGAAGGGGAAACTTGTTTTAAGCAATTCTTCCAATAACAATTCTTGCACTTCACCTTGCATTTGCATGCTGCCTTGTTCTGCTTTGCGGCGCATTTCTTCGGCCAATTTTCTTTGGTCTTCTAACTGCTTTTCTAACTCTTTAACTTTTAAAATATGTTCTTGGTCTTTGATGGAAACTCTTTCTGCTTCTTCTTTTTGAATTTGTGCTTTTAGATTTTCTCTTTCTGTATTTAATTTTCTTTGTAATTCTAATTCTAATTCGGCTTCTTTAGCTTGTATCGCTTGAACTTGTTTTAAAAATTCTAATTCTTTTTGTCTAAACTCATTGACTTGCTTGCTCATATTAGCTTCGTTGTCTTGCATCAACTTTAGCTTATGCTCATATTCGCCGGCAATATTTTTTTTCAATTGCTCGGTCAATTCGTTTTGAAGCTTGGTTTTTTGCTCGGCCAATAATTGATTGGTCTCTTCTTCTTTCTTTTTTTGCCAGTCAGTCATCTTGCCACGCAATTCTTTTTCTATCTCCTCACGAATTGCATCGGTTGGCTCGAAACTGTGTTGACATTTAGGGCAGGTAACGGTATAATTAGACATGATACAAATATAAATAACTTTAGATTAGCTCACTCAAACCCTTTTTTTCGATTGGTAGCCTTCACTAAGTTCGGCTACCATCTCAAATAGTTTGCTTACTCAAACCCTTTCAAAGTTACCCTACGGGAACTTTGGTTTTTAAACAGTCGCCAACTTACATGAGCTAGCTCATGACGTTGTCTTCTATTTAAAAACCCCGTCACTTTCGTGACAGGGTTTGTGCGGAAGAGGAGATTCGAACTCCCACGCCCGGGTATGGGCGCTACCACCTCAAGGTAGTGCGTCTACCAATTTCGCCACCTCCGCATGGGTTGCAAATGTACAAAAAAAGCCCTCCCGATGATCGGAAGGGCTTTCAATTAGTGCTTCATCAATCTTATAAAGATTTCAATATTTCATCAGCAGATCTAACATAATCCATGTTTTTAGCTTCAGTTGCCATTTGCTTGCAAGTGTTTGCAGCAGCTTTAGCACCCGCTTTGTCGTTCAATGCCACATGCACTCTTGCTTTCAATAAATGCAACCAATACGCTTTACCATTTGCAGCAATCGCTTTATCTGCAAACACCAAGGCTTTATTATAGTCATGGTCAAGCTCAAGGTAAAAAGTGGCAGCAGATTGATACATATTAGGATTCACAGTTGCAGCAGTGGTTGCAGCTTCAATTTGTGCGCGAACGGTTGGTCTAATGTCTGTACTAATAGGAATATTCACTTTTGTTTTACCCCATTTCAAATAAATGGTAGCTGTTTGTGCAGTGATATTGTCTACACCAATGGTGAACGTTTCTGTCGTGCTTCCAGTAGTTTCTGGAGCTACTTTGAAACGAACCACATCTTCTGCTTCTTTGTAGTCAAAACTGCCCCAGCCTTTAGAGTTGGTATTAATAATGATTGTCCATTCAGCGGCACCAGGGATCGTAAATAAAGCATAAGATCCTGCAGGAATTGTTTTATTACCTAAAACAACAGGGTCAGAAAAGGTAAGTTTTGTAGCGCCGTTTGCACCTGTTCTCCAAACATCACCTATAGGTGCTAATAAACTACCTGCACCAAAAACAGAACGTCCTTTTAAGCTTGGTCTTGAATAAACGATTTCCATTTTACCTAAGCCAAATTCTTGAATGAGGGTTTGTGTTGGACTTGCGGCTGGCATTTTTACTTGAGCCATTGCTGTTAAGCTTAAAAAGCTGCCAATTACAAAAAGTATCTTTTTCATATTTCTTAATTTTAGTAGAACAAACCTAGTTTATTTTAGGCGATTTTTTGGGTTATTTTTTTTGAAAGGCAGGATGAAATCTGTCCAAAGTATCCCTTAAAAAATCCCTATTAATATGCGTGTAAATTTCTGTTGTGGTAATGCTTTCATGGCCTAACATTTCTTGAACAGCTCTTAAATCAGCGCCCCCTTCTACTAAATGGGTGGCAAAACTATGACGTAGGCTATGGGGAGAGATGGTTTTCTTGATACCCGTTTTGAGCATGAGGTCTTTGATAATATAAAATATCATGACCCTACTAAGGCCTTTTCCTCGGTTATTTAAAAAAAGGATGTCCTCACAGTTTTTAGCTGGGGTTTGATGTACGCGAATGGTGTCCTTGTATAATTTAATATACTTAATGGCGTCCGAACCAATAGGCACCAATCTTTCTTTGTCTCCTTTTCCAATGACACGAATGAATCCTACGTCTAAATACAAGCAGGATATTTTAAGCTGAATGGCTTCGGTGACCCTAAGGCCAGAGCTATACATGACTTCCAAAATGGCTTTGTTTCTGCCTCCTTCTGGTTTGCTTAAATCAATTTCCCCAATCATTTGTTCAATCTCTTCGAAGCTTAAGACATCAGGAAGTTTACGACTGGTTTTTGGACTAGGTAGGAGGGTGGTTGGATTGACTGAACAAATCTGTTCAATTAAACAGTATTTAAAAAAGGCCTTTATACCAGATATAATTCTTGCTTGTGAGGTGGCCGCCATACCTAACGCACCAATGCTTTGAATAAAACTTTGTAAATGACTTAATTGAATGTCAGCAGGGGTATGAATCTCGGTGTAGGGTTGCAGGAAATCAGCTAATTTATCAATGTCTCTTATATACGCTTCAACAGAATGACCACTCAATGATTTCTCTAACTGTAAGAAAGCTTTAAATCCTTTTTTGTAGATATTCCATTGCATGTGCGCAGAGCTAGTTTAGGAAAAGATTTGATAGTTAATTGATAAAGGGTTTATTTCGCGTCAGATTCATATCCCTATGCAAGTAAATTTAAGGTCATTTAAGCAGAAAGTTAGCAAAAACGCTAAACAATTCAGGTCCTTCTTAACAAAGATAGAAAAGAAAAATCCAAAAAATCTAGACCAGCTTACAGCGAAACTAAGTACGGAAGTTTGGGCAGAAGTGGATTGTTTGTCTTGTGCCAATTGTTGTAAGTCTATGAGTCCTACTTTTACGCCTACGGATATTAAAAGAATTGCAGCACATGTAAAAATGAAGCCTGCTGAATTTAAAGCTACTTGGTTGGAGTATGACAAAAAAGACAAAGATTGGATCAACGTATCAAGACCTTGTCAGTTCTTGAATTTGTCAAACAATATGTGTTCTATTTATGAAGTTCGTCCTGCAGATTGTGCTGGATTTCCTCACTTAACAAAAAAGAAGTTTGTGGATTATATCCATGTCCATAAACAAAACGTGGAATACTGTCCTGCTACTTATAAATTAGTAGAGAAGATGAAATTGTCGATGCAATAAAGTCCATTTGGATGCATGGGTCGATTTTAAAAATACACATCTTCTATATAAAAGAGCTCCCATTTTTGCCTAGCATTTAATTGAATCGCGATGACATCGAACTGAATTATTTTCCAGTTTGGATGTTGGTACTGGTAGTGGGCAGCTGCATTTCTTAATAGTTTCATTTTCTTTGCTTGGATATGTTGTTCAGGATAGCCAAATTGGTTGGTATGCCTAGTTTTTACTTCTACAATATGTAAGCAATAGCCTTTGCAAGCTATAAGGTCAATCTCCAAATGTCGATATCGCCAATTCCGTTGAAGGACTTGAAACCCATTGTGTATAAGGTAGTCTGCAGCCATATTTTCGCCAAAAAAGCCAGTATCTTTGTTATGAGTAAACATGATCTTATTTTTGTGGTCTCAGGAAATTAGATAAAAGCATTACATGAATACAGCGTATAAATTACAAGGCGTACATAGGCATTATGATTGGGGTGGCACTCAATTTATTCCACAATTGATGCAGTTATCTAATGCATCCAATCAACCCTTTGCAGAATATTGGATGGGCGCTCATCCTTCGGCACCAGCAATGGTTGAAACAGCAACAGGTCTTGTTGCTTTAGACCAAATGATACAACAAGATACCGTGGCACTATTAGGTAAAGCCACCAAAGAAAAATTTGGAGGCCTGCCTTATCTTTTTAAGATTTTGGATGTCGAAAAAATGTTAAGCATCCAAGTGCATCCCTCCAAAACAAATGCAGCAATTGGTTTTGATAAAGAACAATTAGCAGGTATCTCTATCAATGCAAGTAATAGAAATTATAAGGATCAAAATCATAAACCAGAAGTGATGGTGGCATTGAGTGACTTTTGGTTGCTTCATGGCTTTTTACCTGCAGCTGAGTTGAAAGATAGATTAACAAGTTTAGCACCATTACATGCTTTGCACCCTTTTTTTGGCGAAACGGATTATGCAGGCTTGTACAGTTATTTTATGCGTTTATCCAATGAAGCTTCAGATGCCATTTTAAAACCATTATTAGACATTGCTGTTACAGAAGTGGCTGCTGGAAAAGTTGACAAATCGCATCCACATTGGTGGGCGAATAAATATTATGGGGGTAAAGTTCCAGTTGAAAATATTGATAAAGGAATTTTATCCATTTATTTGTTGAATATTGTATTTGTTCCAAAATACCAAGGTGTATTTCAGGGGGCAGGATTGTTACATGCCTATTTAGAAGGACAGAATATCGAGTTGATGGCCAATAGCGATAATGTATTAAGAGGCGGATTGACCCCAAAGCATATCGACATTGAAGAATTGATTCAACATGTCAAATTTGAACCCACCATTCCCAATT
Organism: Asinibacterium sp.; assembly: GCA_041303215.1. Classification (GTDB taxonomy): domain Bacteria; phylum Bacteroidota; class Bacteroidia; order Chitinophagales; family Chitinophagaceae; genus Sediminibacterium. The sequence goes on from JBFYPO010000096.1 coordinate 5,293, forward strand.
TGCTAAAAGGGGATACCTTGAATACTTTTGAAACTCAATTTCCTTGCCCCGTGCCTGATTTTGGTTTAACTAAAATCAGTTTACCGGTAGGAGAAGCTTACACAAACCAAACTGGTTCATTAGAAATGTTTTTAGTGATGCAAGGGCGTGCGCGCATCAACGGTATCCATTTAAATCTAGGTGAATTGGCTGCAGTAAAGGCTGGGGCTGACTATACCATAGAGCAGGATGGGTTGGAACCTGCCTTAATTTTTAAATCTTTTGTGCCTTAATCAATTTATACACATTTGAGGATAAGGAATCCTTTATAAAACAACCCAAATTTGTATATTTGTTTCTATTAAATGATAAAGTAATAAATAGTACCTGATGAAACTGAATAAAGAAATAGTAGTCGCTTTAATTATAATGATTGCAACCACTGCCTTGTATAGAGTATTGCCTGGTCGTCCTTCTGGATTTGCACCTCAAATTGCAATCGCTTTATTAAGCGGTTCTATGTTTGTTAAAAACAAGCATTTTGCATTTTTATTACCATTGGTTGCGATGTTTATATCGGATGTATTTTACCAAGTTTTATACATCAATCATTTAAGTGCTTTTGAAGGATTTTATGATGGTCAATGGCAAAACTATGCATTGATTGCTGCAACAGCTGTATTTGGTTTTGGTTTACAAACCAACCAGGTGAGCAAATTTGTAGGTAATTTCATTGCAGCACCAACGGTGTATTTCTTAGTTTCTAACTTTATGGTATGGGCAAGTTTTGGTGGATATAAAAGACCAATGAATGCAACTGGATTGATGCAAACAATGACTGATGGTTTACCTTTTTATGGATATAGTGTTGCCGGTACGGTTATATTTGGTGCTATCTTATTTGGGGCATTTAAATTGGTTCAACCAAGATTAAATCCAATTAAAGTAAAAGCATAATACAGCAATTAACTTATAAAAAAAGGCCCTAGTTCAAAGATTGAATTAGGGCCTTTTTTATGGATGATTTATTGTTTAGGGTCTATAGCTTCATAAAATTCATCTACCAGCCATGGGCCAGTATCAGCCGCCTCGGTGGCCATTACATCACAACGATTGTTATAGGGATTGTCTGCATGTCCCTTTACCCAATGAAATTTTATGGAGTAGGACTTAGCTAATTCATAAAAGGCTAACCATAGATCCTTGTTTTTTTTGCCCCCTTTAAAGTCAGTTTTAATCCAGTTATCTAACCATTTTTTTTCAACCGATTCTACCACATATTTGCTATCCGTATAGACTACAATGGGTATTTTTTTTGTTTTTAAAATGCTAATGGCCTTAATCACTGCTAACAGTTCCATTCTATTATTGGTCGTATGTCTATAAGCTTCAGAAATTTCTTTCACTTTTTCGCCCCAGATCAAAATCGCACCAAAGCCTCCATGGCCTGGGTTGCCTCTAGCAGATCCATCCGTATAGATAATTATTTTGTCCATTGATCCTTTTCTTGGTCACAGGCAAGATACAATAATTTGATTACTAAAGCCTATTTCAATGATTTTGTAATTATCTTTATTGCCATTCGAAAAATGATTGAATATGATTGAAAAACTTAATTTTCATTTAAGGTATAAGACGAGTTTTGGCCAAACTATTTTTATAACTGGCAACCATCCTTTATTAGGCAATGGCAATATAGAAGCTGCGGTGCCGATGGTTTATTTGAATGATGATTACTGGGTATTACATTTACCCACCAATGGTTTATTAAAAGACGGCAGTTTCAATTATAGTTATTTTATTCAAAATGCAGATGGTACTAGAAGTTTTGATTGGGGTGCGGATAAATCAATCACGGTAGACCAAGTACCTAGCAAAGAATTGGTTTTAATTGATGCATGGAATTTTACAGGATATACAGACAATGCTTTTTATACTGCTCCTTTTGCAAATGTGTTATTAGCGCCCTCTAAGTCGCAATCGAAAGCAAAGATTGCAAAAAATACAACTCATGTGTTTAGGGTGAAAGCGCCTTTGTTAGCACCGCATCAAACTGTTTGCATCATTGGTGAAGCTAAAGAGATTGGTGGATGGGATGCAAAAAAGGCATTGCCATTAGAAAAGATTACACAACAACCTTATTTTGAAATAGCACTTGATTTAAAAGATTGCAATTTTCCATTGGTATACAAATATGGGGTGTACGATAAAGAACAAAAAGCGTTTCTAGCTTTTGAAGCTGGTAACAATAGAGTGTTGTATGAACCAGTGGGGAGCAACAAATTAGTCATTGCACAGGATGGATTTGCACAAGTTGGACATACACAATGGAAAGGTGCTGGTGTAGCCATACCTGTCTTTTCTTTAAGGTCAAATCAAAGTATTGGGGTAGGTGAGTTTGAGGATATTAAGTTGTTGGCGGATTGGTCAAAAAAAATAGGGCTTAAATTAATACAGTTATTACCTATTAATGATACCACTGCCACGCATACATGGAAGGACTCTTATCCTTATGCAGCTATTTCTGCCTTTGCATTACATCCAATGTATATTCGATTAACCTCATTGATAGATGCGGGTCAAGAAAAATTAATTCAAACAGCCATAGAGCAACAAGCTTTATTGAATGGATTGTCTACAGTAGATTATGATCAAGTACTATCTGTAAAGTGGGCTGCATTAAAAACAGTCTATACAGTCAATGGGAAAAGAGATTTAGCAACTGCAGATTTTAAATTATTTTTCGATGCCAATCATGATTGGTTGGTGCCATATAGTGCTTTTTCTTATTTAAGAGATTTGCATGGTACGGTAGATTTTAATGCATGGCCAACGCATGCGCAATTTAAAGCAGCTGAAATTGCTACTTTAACCAATCCAAAATCGAAAGTTTATTCGGAGATTGCCTTCTATTATTTTGTTCAATACCATTTACACCTTCAGTTGAAATCTGCTACAGATTATGCACACCAGCAAGGGGTCGTATTGAAAGGCGATATCCCAATTGGAGTGTATCGTTTTGGCGCAGATGCATGGCAAAATCCGAATTTATTTCACATGGATATGCAAGCTGGTGCACCGCCAGATGATTTTGCAGTAGCTGGACAAAACTGGGGTTTCCCAACCTATAATTGGGAGGTGATGGCAGCAGATGGGTTTGCATGGTGGAAGTCTAGGTTTGATCAAATGAAATACTATTTTGACGCTTTTAGAATAGACCATATTTTAGGTTTCTTTAGAATATGGAGTATTCCAATGGATGCAGTGGAAGGGATTCTAGGACATTTTGTTCCTGCCATACCCGTTCATTTGAATGAGTTTAACGCTAAAGGGATTGCCTTCGACCATTATAGAATGACCATGCCTTATATTAATGAAACTATTTTATTTCAAGAATTTGGGTATGACAATGAATTTGTAAAAACCAATTTTTTAAAAGCAATAGGAGATGGACATTATGAATTGTTGCCTGCGTTTAAAACACAACGTCAGGTAGAAGCTTATTTTGCAAAAGAGGTTTTATTAGAAACCAATACCAAAGTGAAGCAAGGTTTATATAATTTGATTGCAAATGTGCTTTTGATCAACGGAGATAAACCGCATGAATATCATTTTAGATTTAACATTGGACATACGAGTTCCTTCCAGCATTTAGATGAAACAACTAAATACTTGTTGAATGAATTGTATACAGATTATTTCTTTAAACGTCAGGACAGTGCTTGGGAAAAAGAAGCGATGAAGAAATTGCCGATGTTAAAGCGTTCAACAAATATGTTGATTTGTGGAGAGGACCTTGGTTTGGTGCCATCTTGTGTGCCTGATGTGATGTATCAATTAGGTATGCTTAGTTTAGAAGTACAAAGAATGCCAAAAGCAACACATAAAACATTCTTTCATCCAAATGAAGCACCTTATTTAAGTGTGGTAACACCATCATCACATGACACGAGTACCATTAGAGGTTGGTGGGAAGAAGATCGAGCAAAAACACAACAGTTTTACAACCAAGAAATAGGTCAATGGGGCGATGCGCCAATATATTGTGATGGCTGGATCAACAAAGCAATTTTAATGCAACATTTATATTCACCTGCTATGTGGGCTATTTTCCAGTTGCAAGATTATTTGGGTATAGATGAATCTATTCGAAGACCTGATCCAAACGAAGAGCGAATCAATGTGCCTGCTAATCCTACTCATTATTGGAGGTATAGAATGCATTTAAGTTTAGAACAATTAATGGAGGCAGATCAATTTAATCAAGAATGGTTCCACTTAATTAAAGCGAGTGGGCGATAGACCTTCTTTTAAAATCATTAAATAAAGTATTGTGCAATTAGATTTTTGGGAGCAGAATTTACCTTTTGAATATCCATTTACTATTTCTAATGGTAGAACAAAAACACATCAACATAGTTTGATGGTAAGATTGTCCATGGGCAATTGGGCTGGATTTGGAGAAGCACCTGCGATTGTTTATTACAATGTATCTGTTGCATCCATGATGGAGCAATTAGAAAAGCAGCGAAAATTAATTGAAAAGTTTGCGTTAATTGATCCAGAAAGATTCTGGCATTTCTTACACCATTTATTTCCCAACGATCCATTTTTGGTTTGTGCTTTAGATATGGCAGGATGGGATTTATGGGGACAGATGAAAAAACAGCCCTTGCATCAAATGTGGCAAACCCAATGGGAAAATTCAGCAATAACTCATCCTCCAATTTGTGATTATACTTTAGGCATTGATCCTATCGAAAAGATGGTCGAAAAAATGGAAGCGCATCCATGGCCTATTTATAAAGTTAAAGTGGGCACGGAGTATGACATTGAGATGATAACGGCTTTAAGACAACATACAGATAAGCCCATTAGAGTAGATGCCAATGCTGGATGGACCACAGAGGAAGCACTTATTAAAATACCTGCGTTAGCAAATTTAGGTGTTGAATTAGTAGAACAACCTTTGGCAAAAAACAATTGGGAAGGGATGGAACAATTAAAAAAACAATCCAGCTTACCATTATTTGCTGATGAAAGCTGTGTCTTTGAAAAAGATGTGGCAACTTGTGCCAACTATTTTCATGGCATCAATATAAAATTGACAAAATGTAGCGGCTTAACCCCTGCATTAAGAATGATTCAAGAAGCCAAGTCCTTAGGTTTAAAAGTGATGATGGGTAGCATGAATGAATCTGTCATTGGATCTGCAGCCATTGCACAATTTCTGCCACAACTAGATTATGTGGATATGGATGGCCCATTATTAATGACCCAATGGAATGGGGTTGGATTGAATTACCATGATCAAGGTCAAGCTGGCTTAATAGAGCCTTTATTGCACCCTGGATTAGGCGTTGCGTTTAGAATGCCATTTGACAAACCCAATGTTATATCTCTTTAATTGAACCTCATGACACCAGAACGTACCGATAAATTATTAAAAGTATTACATCAACGTCAAGCAAATTTGACGGTGATTATGGAGAATGTTCAAGATCCTCATAATATCTCTGCGGTCTTGAGAACCTGTGATGCAGTGGGTATTCAAGAAGTATATGTATTAAGTACAGAGTTACCTAGGTATAAACACTTTGGTTATAAAAGCAGTAGTAGTGCTATTAAATGGTTGACGATTCATGAGTTTAATGACGTGCAAAAATGTGTGGCACATGTTCGACAAAAATTTACAACCATTTTGACCACCCATTTATCCAGTGATGCAATTGATTTACATTCCATTGATTTTACGCAATCTATAGCGCTTGTTTTTGGGAATGAACATGACGGGGTCTCTGATGAACTTCGTGCTTTAGCAGACGGAAATTTCATCATCCCACAAATGGGGATCATACAAAGTTTAAATATTTCTGTGGCCTGTGCAGTAACCATTTATGAAGCCATGCGTCAAAAAAGAAATGCGGGACAATACGATCAATGTAGTTTGCCTGCAGATCAGTTAGCAGTATTAAAAACTGAATGGGGCTTTGAAGACTAAATTTCGAAGCCTACCTAAAATCTAATTTACATTTGTTCTGGCACTTCTATCCCCAACACTTTCATTGCCTGTTGTAAAGTAGCTGCTGTTAAAATGCCTAATTGGATTCTTAAATTTTTCTTTGCTGCAGTTTCAGCATTTGCAATAGATAATTCTGCATAGAAGCTATTGAATAATTTAGCTAAATTAAAAGCATAGATAGCCAATTTAGAAGGATCTAATGCTGTAGCAGCTTCATTCACTTCTGCAGAAAAATTAGCCAACTCCATAGCCAATGCTTTTTCCAATGGCAATAAATCCATCCCCATGTCTTGAACGGTAGTACCTGTTTTTCTTAAAATGCTTTTAATTCTGGCATGCGTGTATTGGATGAAGGGGCCGGTGAAACCATGGAAATCAATACTTTCTTCTGGGTTGAAAATCATTTTTTTCTTAGGGTCAACTCTTAATAAAAAGAATTTCAATGCCCCTAGTCCAATCATATCGTATAATTTCGATAATTGTTCAGCACTAAAGTCGTCCACCTTGCCTAAAGACTCAGTTTTTTCTTTTGCAATTTGAACCATGCCATCCACTAAGTCGTCTGCGTCTACCACCGTTCCTTCTCTGCTCTTCATCTTACCTGTTGGCAACTCTACCATACCATAACTTAAATGGAAAATACCATCCGATGCAGGCAGTTGTAATTTCTGGCAAATTAGTTTTAGTACTTTGAAGTGGTAATTTTGTTCATCTCCGACTACATAAATACTCGCATCGGTATTGAATTCTTTTTGCTTCAATTCTGCTAAGCCAATATCTTGAGTAATATATACGGATGTGCCATCTTTTCTACGTACTATTTTTTCATCTAATCCATCACTTGTAAGATCAATCCATACAGAACTATCTTCTTTTTGGTAAAACACTTTTTTTGTTAATCCTTGATCTACTAAATCTTTACCTAATAAATAAGTATTGCTCTCGTAATATGTTTTAAAGAAATCGGATCCTATTTTTTTATAAGTCACATCAAATCCTGCGTATACCCATTCGTTCATGCGTTTCCAAAGGGCTATCGTAGCTTCATCTCCTTGTTCCCATTTCAATAACATTGCTTGTGCAGCTTTTTGTATAGGGGCTTCTTTTTCAGCTTCCTCTTTAGACATGCCGCCTGCAATCAATTGTTCCACTTCGGCTTTATAGGCATCATTGTATTTTACATAGTAGTCTCCTACAAAATGATCTCCTTTTTGATTTGTTGATGCTGGGGTAGCATCGTTGGCAAACAATTGCCATGCAATCATGCTCTTGCAAATATGTATCCCTCTGTCATTTACAATACATGTTTTAATGACTTCATTGCCTTGTAGTTTCAATATTTCTGCGATACTCCAACCTAAAAAGTTATTTCTAAGATGACCTAAGTGCAAGGGCTTGTTGGTATTTGGAGAAGAATACTCTACCATAATTTTTCGAGGATGCTCGGTAGGGGTAACCAACTTTGAACTGTCTACACCTTTTAAGTATTCCAGCCAATATGTGTTGCTAATGGAAAAGTTCAAAAATCCTTTTACAATATTAAAATCAGTAATAATTCCTGACATAGTTGCCTTAACATGATCCCCCAAAGCTTTGCCTAATTCGTCAGGGCTTTTGCCTAATTGTTTTACAAAAGCAAAAAGCACTATAGTATAATCTCCCTCAATTTCTGGCTTAGTGGCATTCACTAATACCTGTTCACTTTTGATTTGAACTTGATAGATTTCTTGGAGTGCATTGGCAGTTGCCTGCTTTAATTGTTGGATCAGTTGCATAAAATAGTATTACCGTCCGCAAAAGTAATTAATTAAGATTACCTTTACGCATCCATGTTGAAACTACACGAATTTATTAGCAAATTAATTCTAGACCTAATTGATGGGGTGTACCCATTGTTTAGGAGGTTGATGCCATTGCAAACCTTTCGTTATGCGGCCTGCGGTGGAGGGAATACGGTACTAGATATTCTACTATTTTTTATCTCTTATAATTACATTTTGGATCAGTTGCCGGTTCATTTTGGTTGGCTCACCATTAGCCCACATATAGCTTCTTTCATGATCAGTTTTACAATAACCTTCCCGATAGGCTTTTATTTGAGCAGGTATGTCGTATTTCAGGAAACATCGGTACGTAAGTCCAAACAGCTTTTTAGGTATTTTATGGTCGTATTGGGTTGCATCTTCTTGAACTATATCTTTTTGAAACTATTTGTGGAAGGTATAGGTTGGAATGCCACCCTTGCAAAGATCGTAACCACCTTTTTTGTGGTTCTTTTTAGCTATACCAGCCAGAAAAACTTCACTTTCAAAAGTAATAAGGACTAGTTAATCTGCCTTTTCTTCCCATTTTTTTGCGTATTTATGCCAATTCAGTGTTTATTTTGGCGCCACAAACTGCCATTATTGCCATTTTTAGCATTTGGACAGTATGGCATAATGATTGAACTATAGGTTTCAATTAATCATTGAAAATCAATCATTATGGGAAAAATTATAGGAATTGACTTAGGTACCACAAATAGTTGTGTATCAGTTATGGAAGGTGGTGAGCCAGTAGTAATTGCGAATGACGAGGGTAGAAGAACCACGCCATCGGTAGTAGCTTTCTTGAAAAACGGAGAGCGTAAAGTAGGTGATCCAGCTAAAAGACAAGCGATCACTAACCCAGAAAACACTATCTCTAGTGTGAAGCGTTTTATGGGTCGTCGTTTCAATGAAGTAACAAGTGAGTTAAGCTTAGCTAGTTATAAAGTAGTTAAAGGAGATAACGATACAGTGCGTGTTCAAATTGAAGACCGCATGTATACACCTCAAGAAATCTCTGCAATGGTGTTACAAAAGATGAAGAAAACTGCAGAAGATTATTTAGGTGCAGAAGTAACAGATGCAGTCATTACTGTACCTGCTTATTTTAACGATGCACAAAGACAAGCAACTAAAGAAGCGGGTGAAATTGCAGGTTTGAACGTTCGCAGAATAGTGAACGAGCCTACTGCTGCAGCATTGGCTTATGGATTAGATAAAAAGAATGTAGAGCAAAAAATTGCTGTATTCGATTTAGGGGGTGGTACTTTCGATATTTCTGTCCTTGATTTAGGGGATGGTGTATTTGAAGTAAAATCAACGAATGGTGATACACACTTAGGAGGTGATGATTTCGATAAGGTAATCATGGACTTCTTAGCAGACGAATTTAAAAATCAAGAAGCAATTGATTTAAGAAAAGATCCAATGGCTTTACAACGTTTAAAAGAAGCGGCTGAAAAAGCAAAAGTTGAATTAAGTTCTTCTTCAGAAACAGAAATCAACTTGCCTTATATTACAGCTGTGGATGGCGTTCCAAAGCACTTGGTATTAAAATTAACAAGAGCAAAATTTGAATCTCTTGCAGATGATTTATTTGCACGTTGTTTAAAGCCATGTGAAGCTGCATTGAAAGATGCGGGTTACACAACTGCACAAATTGATGAAGTAATCTTAGTAGGTGGATCTTCTAGAATTCCTAAAGTACAAGAGATTGTAGAGAAATTCTTTGGTAAGAAGCCTAACCGTTCTGTAAACCCTGATGAGGTAGTTGCTATTGGTGCAGGTATCCAAGGGGGTGTATTGACAGGAGATGTGAAAGATGTATTGTTATTAGACGTTACACCTTTGAACTTAGGTATCGAAACAATGGGTGGTGTAATGACAACAATGATTGCATCTAACACAACTATCCCAACTAAGAAAACAGAAATCTATTCAACAGCTAGTGATAACCAACCTGGTGTTCAGATCCATGTTATTCAAGGTGAGCGTCCAATGGCTGCTCAAAATAAGAGCTTAGGTATGTTTAACTTGGATGGTATTCCTCCAGCACCAAGAGGTGTACCTCAGATTGAAGTAACTTTTGATATTGATGCGAACGGTATCTTAAACGTAAGCGCTAAGGACAAAGGAACAGGTAAAGAACAAAAAATCAGAATCGAAGCAGGTAGTGGTTTAACGAAGGAAGAAATCGAAAAGATGAAAGCTGAAGCGAAAGCCAACGAAGCTTCTGATAAAATAGAAAAAGAAAGAGTTGAAAAATTGAATGAAGCAGATAGCTTAATTTTCCAAACAGAAAAGCAATTGAAGGAATTTGGTGAAAAAATCCCTGCTGATAAAAAAGCACCAATTGAATCAGCTTTAGAAAC
>JBFYPO010000097.1:0-12520 GCA_041303215.1 Asinibacterium sp.
AGTATAAGTCTGCATCACCTGGACCGAAAGAGGGGTTATTCAAATAAAAAATACCGGTATTTGGTTGACCATTTTTGGGAAGTAATTTTAATTCTTCATCATGCTTCAAATCAACTAGACTCTTTAATTGATTTTCTATATTAAAATTGATATGTAATTTTCTTATTTTTTGATCGTCAAAATTTTCTGAGTATACAAATTGTGGATCATAATAATGGTCCTTTATGGTGTAAATACCAGTTTTTCTATACGCCAATCGTGTTAATGGAAAATTTTGTACCCCATACTTTCTTATAATCTTAAAAGGGGGTAAAACAAGAAATGAAAATGGGCCAAATGCGAGATCAAAAATGCGTAAGCAAATAAATTTAATTCTTTCTTTCATAGTATATTGCAGACAAGTTAGCCATTTTTTAAGAATTCAAAAAATATTGGTAGATTATACAAAACATGCGCATTTTATTTTTACATAGTTCTTCGGATGTCTATGGCGCCAGTAAAATATTTTTACAGACGGTGGCGATTGCACAAAAAAATGGACATACTCCAGTAGTGGTGCTTTCTAACAAAGGCACACTCGAGCAAAGTCTTAGTCAGATGGGAGTGGATGTACACATTGTGAACCTGGGGATTATTCGTCGTCAATATTTTAATCTCTCCGGCATCATCAATCGTTTTCAAAAATGGCGTGTTGCTTATCGCATTTTATCTTCCATTATTCAATCGCACCATATTGATGTAGTGTACTCAAATACCGCAGCAGTATTGATTGGTGGGTTTGTGGCCCGTCGTAATGGAAAAAAACATATTTGGCATATTCATGAGATCATTGAAAAGCCTGCTTTCCTGCATCGTTTTTTAGCAGGACGTTTTAGGGCTACAACAGATCAATTATTGGTGGTTTCTAAAGCAGTTGAACAACATTGGAAGCAGGCAGTGCCGGCCAATAAAATGGTACAAATCTACAATGGCATTGAACCTGTTAAAGCCTCTAGCGAACCTGATTTTAAAAAGAAGTTAGGGATTTCTGCGGATGCTTTAGTGATTGGCATGGCGGCAAGAATCCATTATTGGAAAGGGCAATCTTATTTTGTAGAGATGGCGCGTGCGCTTTTGTTGTTACAAAATAAGTCCAATGCTAAAACTAGTGCAGCTTCTACTGACCAGGGGACTTTACCGCCAATATATTTTTTAATGGCAGGAGATCCTTTCCCTGGCTATGAATATTTATTAGATCAATTAAAAACACAATTGCGTGATCCATTATTGGAAGGCCGCATTTTTTATGTAGGTCTGGTAAAAGAAATGGATGTTTTTTATCGTTCTATTGACCTATTGATTTTACCTTCTCAACAACCGGATCCCTTACCAACAGTGGTACTAGAAGCAATGCAATACGGCCTGCCAGTGGTGGCCACTGCACAAGGCGGCGCATTGGAAATGGTCAAAGAAAACGAAACAGGAATTTTTATTCCAATTGATAATGCCGAACTGGCTGCTGAAAAAATTTACACTATCTTGCCCGAAGCAATACGCACTCAAATGGGGGCTGCGGGTAAGCAAAGAGTAGCCACTCATTTTAGTCAAGCTGCTTTTGAAAAAAATATCTTAGCTGTTTTTGAAAATTTAAAATAAGTTCAATAGCTATTTACAATAAAACTTCACTCGATTTAATAGACCTCTTTTAATTGCTAATTTATCCATGACCAATTCATCAACTAATAATAAACTTAAGATCGCGATCATTGGCGCACGTGGTTATCCATACGTGTACAGTGGTTATGAAACTTTGGTGAAAGCTTTAGCAGAAAGATTACCTGCAAAAGGGGTGGAGCTCACGGTGTATTGTCATGCGCATTTATTTCCTCAAAAACCTACAATGGTCAATGGCATTCATCTGGTGTATATCCCAACCCTTCCTTTTAAATCCTTAGCGCAACCCATTCATTCTTTTTTTGCATTTTGGCATATGGTGTTTACAAATGTGGATGCAGTCTTGGTCTTGAATGTGAGCAATGGTCCTTTTGGTATCATCTCCCGTCTTTTTGGTAAACCCACTATGATGAATGTGGACGGATTAGAATGGTTACGTCCTAAATGGAAAGGTTTTGGTGGGGTCTATTTTAAATGGGCCGCAAAAATGGCGACTAAATTTATGGACCTGCTCATCACCGATGCGGATGCGATGCAAGCCATCTACCTAAAAGAATTTGGAGCAAAGTCCGAAGTCATTACGTATGGGGCAGAAACGAGTGCCGGCGCCAATCTTTCTTTGCTGTCCGATTGGAACTTGGTGGAACGAGACTATTATTTAATTGTAGGGAGGATGATTCCCGACAACAATGCGGATATTTTAATTGAAGGTTTTATTGCCTCCAATAGCACTAAAAAGCTGGTAGTAGTGGGGGATGTTCCTTATAAAGACGCTTATGCCGATAAAATTAGAGGCTATCAGGACCCTCGTTTGGTCTTTACAGGCTATGTTCGTAGCCCTGAAACCCTCGCTTCGCTCTATAAATACTGTTATGCCTACCTCCATGGGCATGAATTTGGGGGTACCAACCCCACTTTGCTAAAAGCCATGGCCAATGGCTGTGCGATTGCCGCATTAGACACGGTTTTTAGCCGTGAAGTGCTTCAAAATGAGCATTTTGGCTTCTATTTTACAAAATCCCCCTCCGATTGTACCCGTTGGTTTAACTGGGCCGAGTCGCATTCCATTGATATTGAGGCTAAAAGAGCCATCATGCACCAAGGAATAACTAAAAAATATACTTGGGAAACGGTCTCCGATTTATACCTTTATCATCTCAAATTGTTGGCGAATAAAAAATAGTAGGGGCATGCATTGGAAACAGCGTTATTATAAAAAGAACTTAATTGGCATAGACGCCTTGAGTTTAATTTTCTCGCTTTTTGCCGCCATCTATATCAAGCACGAAGCATTTATCTTCCCTTCCTCTTTTACTGATTTTTTATTTTTTGGATTATTATTGGGTATTTGGTTTTTAGCTGCCCATGAGTGTCGCTTATACCGCAACCGTATTTATAAAAAGTTTCCCGAGGAGATTTTATTTAATTTTTATGCCAACGCCATTTTTGTCATTCTCCTAAGTGCGTTTTTGTTTTTAACAAAATCCAATTATGCCAACCTGTTTCGTTTTAGTGTGTTGGTGAGTCTTCACTTTTTCATCTCTATCCTTGCTAAATATTATATCCGAAAAAAACAACACCTTGCTTTTGAAGGGGGCGCGTTAAATGATACTGTTATTATTGTAGGGTATAATAAAACTGCCATCGAGTTTTTTAAAACCTTGAATGAGCATGTGTATTATGGGTATAAATGTGTTGGCTTCATTCACAATGAACCCATTACTGCAGAGGGGGTGAATTATTTAGGCAAAGTACATGAGCTAGAAGCCGCTTTGAAAGCACAACATATTGACGAAGTCATTATTTCATTACCAAGTGAGCAAGCAGCGGAGATAAGGTATTGCGCAGAGATCTGTGATCAATTGAATATACGTGTGCGTTTGATGCCCGCTATTCAGGACTTAACCACCAAGTCCGAAGAGATGGATAACCTTGGATTATTATCGGTGATCAATTTAAATGAACTGCCATTAGACAAATGGGAAAACAAGTTCTTTAAAATGTTATTTGATAAAATTTTTGCTACTTTATTTTTTGTAGTGATTGGTTGGTGGCTTTTTCCTATCATCGCTATCCTAATTAAATTAGATTCTAAAGGTCCGGTGTACTATAAACAAGAACGTTGGGGCGTAAATAATAAACCTATTATTTGTTTCAAGTTTAGAACGATGCAAAATGCCGACGGTTATAACGGTCATGCCTCAGAAGACTTTGAACAAACTTCTCGTAACGACCCACGTGTGACTCGCTTAGGAAAGTTCTTACGTAAGTACAGCATCGATGAATTGCCTCAGTTTTGGAATGTGTTAAAAGGAGAGATGTCGGTGGTCGGTCCTCGTCCTCATCCAACCCCGATGAACTTGGAGTCCATGAAGAGTGTTGATAATTATTTGAAGCGCCATATGGTGAACCCTGGTATTACAGGCTGGGCACAGATCAACGGTTGCCGTGGCGAAGTGCGCACCCACGAAGAGATGGAGCAGCGCGTCAATTTTGATTTATACTATATCCATCGTTGGTCCTTTACCCTGGACCTGCAAATTATTTTGCAAACAATTATTAAAATGTTGCGCGACAAAGGCGCTTATTAATAGACACTTATATGTATCCTAAAAAGGTTTTCAAAATAGTATTTTGTATTTTATTGTCATTCGCTAGCTTGACTTCTTGGAAGCCTGTGTATGCACAAGTACAATCGCATCAAACCACGGTCATTGATTTTTTAAGTCGTATGGCACAAAAAGGTAAAATTGAATTCAATGATTTTATCAAACCGGTTGATCGTAAAATGATCTTTCAAAAATTAGTGGAGTTGCAAGGGCAACAGGATTTATCTACCATAGAACAAAAAGAACTCGCTTTTTTTATCGCTGGTTTTGCGTTGGAAAATCCAAACTATAGTACTTCGACCACAAATCCTCAATTGCTTTCTTTCAAAAAATTAACATCAGATCCGGCGGCACAACAACATGCTTTGATCTATAAAGACCATAGTTTTGGTTTGATGGTGGACCCAATGGGGAACCTGAGTTTTCAATCCCGTAATAACAAGTTGAATACTGTTCAGGCCAAAGGCTTTCAGTTGGCGGGCTATGCGGGCAGTCGCATTGGATTTCAATTGAGTTTTATAGACATCAACGAACAGGGTCGATTTGATTCATTACGTTTAGACAATGAATTACCTGGCTTTGTGCGCAAAGAAACGACGAATCCAAAAATTTTGAACTTCTCGCAAATGAATGCCACTTTAAGCTTTCGTTTAAACAAAGGCATGATCACTGTAGGACAAGACCAGCAAGTGATGGGCTATGGTCGTTCTGGTAATATTGTTTTATCTGATAAAGCACCTGCTTATCCATTTTATAAATTAGATTATCAACCAAGCAAATGGTTGAAGTTTAATTATATGCATGCATGGTTGCAATCAGGTGTGTTGGATACCCGAGGTAGTTATGATTTAAACAATCAAGTATATGGTGGCAAGCGTCAGCAATACCTACCTAAGTTTTTTGCAACACATTCTGTAGAGGTCGCTCCTATGAAAGGATTAAAAATAAATTTAGGCGAGTCGATTGTGTACAGTGAAAATTTACAATTGGCTTACATGTTACCTGTCACTTTCTTTAAAGCTTTTGACAACCAAAAATATGGGGACAATATTTTAGCCGGATCCAATGGTCAATTCTTTTTTGGATTTAGTAGTCGCAATCAACTACGCAACACCCATGTATATGGTCAGTGGATGATTGATGAAATTAGATTAGGCAATATGTTTGATGCTGGAAAATCTCGTAATCAGTTGGGCTATCAATTGGGTGCTACGGTGACGGATCTTTTTATGCATTACCTGAGTTTCAACATGGAGTACACAAGGTTAAATCCTTTTATGTACCGTAACTTTATCGCTGCTCAAAATTATACCAATGGTGATTATACATTGGGGGACTGGATGGGTTCCAATGCGGATCGTATTTTTTTAAGTGCCAAATACCATCCTAAAGCCAATTTAAGTGTAGAAGCTTTTGCTTTTATGTTACGTAAAAATGGGGAGGCAAGCATTGAGGCACAGTATTTTGCAACACCTCAGCCTAAATTTGGCACGGATCCTCAATACAATCGTACCAAAATGGGCCTACATGCCCAATATGAACTTTGGAACAATTTGATTTTGAACCTTGGTTATGCCAAGACCTTCCAAAAACCTACTATCGGCAATGGCAAATGGTTCACAGATGCTAGTTTCGGTATTTGCTGGAATAAATTTTAGTACTTTTACATATATAAGAAGATAATAATGACATCATTTTTTGCAAAAGCAAAAGGCATCCTGGTTTTGGTTGCTCTTTTGTTCATAGGTAGCCTAAGCGCACAAGATTTAAAGAACCTTAAGATCAACCAATTGTCTGACCAACAGATGATGCAGGTTTGGCAACAATTTTCTGCTAAGGGCATCACAGAATCCGAAGCAATGAAGATGATGGTGCAAAAAGGATTGGGCCCTAATGAAGTGGGGATGTTTAAAAAACGTTTGGTAGGCATTCAGGCCGCACAGAAAGCTAAATTCGGTGTCAATGCAGCGAACAAATCTTTGATCAAAGACACATCAATGTTTTTACAAGATTCAAGCTGGGTGACAGAAGTACCTTCCTTCCGTATCAATAATAAATATTATGGCTACAGTTTCTTTAGCAATCCCAATACCGAATTTCAACCTAATTTAAATATGGCGACCCCTAAGAACTATGTGTTAGGACCTGGGGATGCACTGAATATTACTTTAAGTGGATTGAATGAAACTGATATTGACGCTATCGTATCGCGCGATGGCAATATCAAAGTAGAATATGTAGGGTTGATTTCTTTGACAGGTTTAACGATAGAGCAAGCCAAGCAACGCATTTACGCACGCATGTCGAAATCTTATCCTGCCTTGTCCATGGGTAAAACAAAATTGAATGTGAGCTTATCCAATGGAAGATCTATCCGTGTAACCGTAATTGGCGAAGTAGAACGTCCAGGTGCTTATCAAGTATCTTCCTTAGCAACCGTGTTCAATGTATTGTACATCACTGGAGGACCCACAGTAAATGGTACCCTCAGAAATATTCAAGTGGTTCGTAACAATAAAATGATTGCTACAATTGACTTATATCCTTTTTTACAAAAAGGGGTGTTGCCTGCTGACATTCGTTTAGAAGATCAAGATGTGATTGTATTCACGCCTACATTAAAACGTGTTGAGTTTGCGGGGATGGTGAAGCGTCCAATGGTCTATGAATTATTGCCTACAGAAAATCTTGCACAAGCTTTGGCATTTGCAGGAGGCTTTAATGATTCTGCATTCACCGATCGTTTAAAAATTGTACAAAACAATGGCCGTGAGAAATTGTACAAAGACATTGAAACAACTTCTTTCAATAATTATATCCCAATGCAAAGTGATTCCATCTTTGCTGACAAAATGCAACCCTTGTTCGAGAACAAGGTAACCATTACAGGTGCTGTTTATCGTCCGGGAGAATATGGGTATACACCGCAGCTTTCATTGAATAGCTTATTAAAAAAAGCAGATGGATTAAGAGCGGATGCATTTTTAACAAGAGCGATTATTAAACGTGTGGGTGCCAATAGAGAAAAAACAATTGTATCTGTTGACTTATCTACCTTAAACACAAAAGATATTGCATTGAGCTCCGAAGATTCTGTGCATGTATTTGCGAAAGAGGATTTAGTGGAGCAACAATATGTAACGATTGATGGTAATGTGCGTACGCCTGGTAAAGTATTGTTCAGAAAGGGCATGCAGATTCAAGACTTGATTGCCTTAGCAGGTGGCTTTATGAATGACGCGGCTTACCATAGAGTGGAGCTGTCTCGTTTAGAGAAAAACAGAACGGATGCCATGAGCAATCAAATGGTAGACCTAATGAAATTAGAATTGGATGCCGCATTGACTAATAAAGATGCTCAATTGACTTTGGAGCCGCAAGATTATATTTACGTACCTCGTTTATTGAACTATAAATTTATTGGAGATGTGAAAGTACGTGGTGAAGTATTGTTCCCGGGTAATTTTACTTTGGAGCGTCGTGACGAAACCATTCAAGATATCATTACACGTGCGGGTGGTTTAACGCAGTATGGTTCTTTAAAAGATTTACAAGTTTTCCGTAACGGCACTAGAATTGGGGTGAACCTAGAACAAAATGCCGCTAAGGACATGGCCTTATTATTATTACCTGGAGATAGTTTATTTGTATCTCGTAACGATCCATTTGTAGAAGTGGTGGGTGCGGTCTACAATCCTCAGTTAGTGCGTTTTGAATCGAGTCGTTTTAAAGCCTATATCTCTGCGGCTGGTGGTGTAAAGAACAGAGGCTCTTTATCGAAAGCTTATATTCAATATAGCAATGGCATGAATCGTAAGACCTCTAAGTTCTTGTTCTTTAAATTTTATCCAACCGTAAAATCGGGCAGTAAAATAATTGTTCCGGAAGTGCCTGAAAAACAAAAAGGATTGACGATTGCAGAAATCACAGCGATTACTTCTATCATTTCTGGATTGGTGAGCTTGGCTGCCATTTTAAAATTATAATTCAATGAACGCAACGAACGATATGAATCCATACGAGCAGCCTTTTTCTTTTGCAAGTTGGTTGCAAGGCTGGGTAACAAAAATTAAACTAGTCATTAGTGCACATTTTAAATTGGTACTAATGGTGGTAGCGGTAGGCGCTGCTTTGGGTTTAGCGTATAGTATTTTTAAACCCGTTCGTTACAATGCAGAAATCACCTTCTCTGTAGAAGATAGTAAAAGCATTGGTGGTGGATTATTATCTTCTTTAGGCGGCTCTATCGGTATGGATATCGGTAGCCTTACTGGCGCAGGCAATGGCGTTTTGTCTGGAGACAATGTACTTTCTTTATTAAAGAGTAAGTCCATGATGGCGGAATGTTTAAAGACGCCTTATCCCCTAGGGAATAGTGCTAGTGCTGCTTCTGGCAAACAAACTGCTATTGCTAATTATGTGATTGCAGATAGATATGCTGATGTATATGGATTGAGAGAAAAATGGGCAGGCAATAAAAAAATTGGTCGTGCAATTTATTTTGGTCAACCAGATCAAAATTTACGCTTACAGGATAGCTTATTGAAATTGATCATTAAGCGCATCGAAGAAAAAGAATTGTCGGTGATTAAACCAGATAAAAAATTAAGCTTCTTTAATATCGCCATCAACACCAAAGACGAAATGATGAGCATGTTGATTACGCAAGGGATCATCAAGATTGCCACAGATTTTTATGTGAATGCGAAAGTAGGCAGATTGAAAAGCAATATTGAACGCCTTGAAAAAAGAACAGATAGTATTTCAAATTTGTTGAATCAGCAAACCTATGCTGCTACCGAAGATGCAAGGTTACTTTTAAATGTGAATCCTGCCGATATCAATGCGCCAGTATATTCCGAAATTTCACAAAGAGACAAGATGGTTTTAACGACCATCTATGCTGAATTGATGAAAAACTTAGAAGTGTCTAAAGCTGCCTTGATTCAAGAAACGCCAACTGTGCAAATTGTAGATCAACCTAGTTTCCCATTAGAGCGCATTGAAACTAAATGGTATGAGGGTATTTTGCTTGGCGCATTTTTAGCTTTCTTAAGCATTACTGCCTTATTACTTTTTAGACAAGCGGATTAAATTAAATATTTTTTTAATCTGTTATAAGTACTAATTTTGTTGAAACTAGCTACTAATTCATGAAGTTCAAAGGTTCATTTTGTATTTTCCTATCTCTTTTTTATTGCACAGTGCATGCCCAAGAAGTGCAGCTGATTGACAAACTGAAAGCAAATAAGATAAGTATAGTTGAAATAAACACAGTAGACAATCAAAATGTTACGTCCAAAGAAACGTATTTAAATGCAGGAATCCGTATTCATGAATACAAAAACAATACGTATAAAATTGTTAGTGATTCTACAGAAATAAAAGGGAGAGGAAATTCAACATGGGAATTACCCAAAAAGCCTTTTCGATTAAAATTATTTAAGGCAAAATCTATTGCAGGTATGCCCTCTAGTAAACACTGGGCACTATTAGCAAACTTTGAGGACAAGTCGCTTTCCAGAACTACATTAGCATCTGATTTAGGCATCTATTTGGGTATGGGTTATGTACCAAGAAGTGTTCCTGTTGAAGTCGTTTTAAATGGGGCACATTTGGGTGCTTATCAATTGATTGAAATCGTTAAAATAGATCCCAACAGAATTAATATAACAACAATTAATACCAAGAATAATAATATAACAGGTGGCGCCATTTTTGAATTAAACTTAAGGCGCGATGAAGTATATAATTTTTATACCAATGCGGGGGTTCCGATTTCTATCAAAGAGCCAGATGACTTAAACGCAAAAACGCCTGAAATTGCAGCGCAGCATTTTGATTATTTAGTGAATAGCTTAAATAGAGCAGAAGATGCTTTGTATGGTGTAAACTTTGCAGACAGTGCAGTTGGATATCCTAAATTTTTTAATGTTAAATCTGTTATAGATTTTTACCTGACCGTAGAAATAACAAAGAATTTTGATATTGGCGAGTATTCTGTCTTTAAATATATAGACACCAAGAACAATAATAAAATTACCTACGGTCCAATATGGGACTTTGATTTATCCGCGGGCAACAGGGAAGGGCCAATTGGTTTTAAGGCAAAAGTGGAGAATGCATGGTTACGTCGTTTTTTTGAAGATCCTAATTTTGAAAATCTAGTTAAAAAGAAGTGGTTAGAAAAAAGAGCAGCTATTTTATCCACTATGAGCTCTTCCATCAATCAACATACAAGAAAAGTTGCAGCATCGGCTTTGACTGATCAGTTGATATGGGAATTTGCAACGAGGCCAAATGATAAAAGTTTTAAAGAGGATAGTTGGTTTTTGAAAAACTGGTTAAAAGAAAGAGTAGAGTGGCTGGATCAACAGTTCTCTGATAACCCAATTGCGTTTAGCCCAATGGTAGAAGATGCTTACTTATCTACTGAAGAAGATAAAAGCGTTTCAGGTAAATTAAGGGCTTCCGCTACTTCAGATACAAGCGCCTATTTTTATACCGTTAAAAAACCTATAAAAGGGATGGTAGCATTTGTGAATAAATCAGGAGATTTTAAATACACCCCCTACCCAAATGCAAACGGCGTTGACACTTTTTATTTTAGCAAAGGAGATAGCAATCATTTATTTATAGATACTGGAAGGGTGATCGTATCTATTAGTGCTATAAATGATGCACCTGTTGCAATGCATTATAAAGACAGCTTATTAGAAGATGCTTCTTTAATCAAAGCTCAAGGAAATGGATTGTCAAAATATAGTTTTGATGCCGATGGGGACGCCTTACATTTTGAATTACTAACTAGTACAAAACACGGTAAACTTGATTTTAATAAGGATGGCTCTTTTGCTTATCAACCTGTTGAAAATTATAACGGGCTGGATAGTTTTTCATATAAGGTGTATGATGTAAGTGCTGCTGCTGATACAGGATTGTATGAGCTAGATGTATTGCCGGTTAACGATGCCCCTGTTTTAAATAGAGACACACTGCTTTATCAGATTAGACAGAATGAAAAAATTGTTTTCGAAGAACAAGGCGCATTATTGGAAGGGGCTGTTGATATTGATAATAAGCTAGAAGACCTATCCATTGAATTTGATAAATCTTATATACATGGATCAATCGTAAAAGAGGGGACTAAACAAGTTTATTACCCAGACAACTTTTTTAATGGGGTAGATAAATTATCCTACAGAGTCACAGACCAATTAGGATATTCACCATACGCTGTGTTGAATATCAGGGTACTTCCAAATGAAAATGTTAAATCATTTGATCATATTTTTTTATATCCCAATCCATCCAAAGGCATTTTTTATTTTAATGATTTAATTGCAGACAATCTTTTGATTTTCGATTATTTAGGAAACAAAGTGGGTAATTATACCTATGCACAAAATGGTTTAAAATTACAGGTCAATGCAAGCTCCTTGCCAAAAGGACGTTATGTTGTTTATTTGTTATACAAGAACACCATCATCGCGATTAAAAAAATTATTTTGATTTAAGAGTGGATAGTTTTTTAATCCAAGACTGCCAGTACTCGCTTCGCTCGCACTGCCTTCCTCCGTATTGAACTTACTCAAACCCACAGCAACAACCTTCGGTCGTTGCTGGTTTTATTTTTGTTCATCCGCTCAATCAAGCAAGCTTGTTTCGCGTCTTCGCAAAAATAAAACCCCCGCAGCGTCAGCTGCGAGGGTTTGTGGTCTCGCCAAGAATCGAACTTGGATCTAGTGTTTAGGAAACACCTATTCTATCCATTGAACTACGGGACCATCGAACCACCAGGATTCGAGGCTTTATTCAGTTTAGGGCTGAATGAAGGATTGCAAAAATAGTTATTCTTTTTTAAGCGCCCATACTTTATCGAATCAGCTTATTAATATGCTATAATTTGGTATCTTTATCGCTCAAATTGACATAATTATGGGCTTTTACAATATCATTATCAAGTTCCGCTTTTGGTTGAGTTTAATAGCATTACTAGGTGCTGCGATCCTTCAAATTACTGATTTGGCTAATTTTTGGCCTGTTTTCCCTTTATATTTCTTAGGTGTGGTGGGCTTATTGAGCCATATTTTTATTGGTCCATTGCGTTTGGTTCAAGCACCAATGGAAGCAGGGGACATCGAAGAAGTAGAGCGTATTTTAGCGACAATCTGGTTTCCTAATTTATTGTACACACCTGTAAGAAGCACTTATTATACTATTAAGGGCAATATCGCCATGGCAAAACAAGATTTTGA
>JBFYPO010000098.1:0-13605 GCA_041303215.1 Asinibacterium sp.
GTCAATCATATTGCCAATTTCATTATTCGCATGCATGATCGACACAATCGTCTTCTCGGTACTAGCCGCTAATAAAGTGGCTAAATGCTCCATGTTGATATGACCATTGGGTAAAACTTGAACAAAGCTCAATTGTACCTTGTTTTGTTTTGCTAAATGGCTCACCGTATGCAAAGTAGCATGGTGTTCGATAGGAGAACTTATAATATGCTTACAACCTAAATCAACAATGGCTGCATTCAAAATGGTATTACTACTTTCTGTACCCCCACTGGTAAAAAATATTTCAGCAGGTTTTGCACCTAGGTTTTTAGCCACAGATTTTCTTGCTTGTTCAATAGCCAATCTGGTTTCTCTGCCATAGCTATAGATAGAAGATGGATTGCCAAATTTTTCGGTTAAATAAGGCATCATTGCTTCTAGTACTTCAGGAGCAAGCGGCGTCGTAGCTGCATTGTCAAAATAGATTCTTTGCATGTGTACTAAATTACTGAATTTTAAGAATCTGTTCTATAATTTTGTCCGCTAATTGGTCTGCAGCTTCTTGTGATCTAGCTTCGGTATAGATGCGCATGATGGGTTCTGTATTACTAGAACGCAAGTGTACCCATTCGTTTTCGAAATCAATTTTAAGGCCATCTATATCATTCATTGGATAGGTCGCATATTCCTTTTTCAAATGATCAAAGATCAAAGCCAAAGAAAGGTTTGCATTTAAATCCATTTTCTTCTTGCTCATAAAATAAGCTGGATAGCTTGCTCTTAAATTGGAGCAGCTGGTGTCTGCTTTTGCAAGGTGGGATAAGAAAAGGGCAATGCCAATGAGCGCATCTCTACCATAATGTAAATCAGGTATGATAATTCCTCCATTGCCTTCGCCGCCAATCACCGCTTTTTCTGCTTTCATGGTGTTCACCACATTCACTTCTCCAACAGCACTTGCAAAATAAGCACATCCATGCTTTTCTGTTATATCTCTTAAAGCTCTAGTAGAAGATAAATTACTTACCGTAGCACCTTTGCTATATTGTAAGATATAATCTGCCACTGCCACTAAAGTATACTCTTCTCCAAATAAATTTCCGTCTTCGCTTACAAAACACAAACGGTCTACATCGGGATCTACTGCAATACCTAGATGCGCTTTTTCATTCACTACGGTGGTGCAAAGTTCGGTTAAGTGTTCCTTCAATGGTTCTGGATTATGTGCAAAATCTCCTGTCATTGCTGCATTTAACACAATGATGTCCTCAACGCCGATGGCTTTCAATAAAGCAGGAACGGTAAAGGCGCCAGAACTATTGATTGCATCCACCACCACTTTGAAATTAGCCTTTTTGATAGCGTAGATGTCTACCAAAGGATGGTCTAAAATGGCTTGAATATGTTTAGATAAACTATTATCATCGCCAATAAGTTGACCCATATTATCTACAGCGGCATATTCAAAATCTTCGTTCGCTGCAAGTTCAAGGATGGTTTTACCTTCGGCACCACTTACAAATTCTCCTTTTTCATTTAATAATTTGAGTGCATTCCATTCTTTGGGATTATGACTTGCGGTTAAAATAATGCCACCATCCGCTCCTTCAAACACAACAGCCATTTCTACAGTCGGGGTGGTACTCAATCCAAGGTGCACTACATCAATACCCAGTGCTAATAAACTTTGTTCTACCAAGGCCTCCACCATCAACCCGCTCATTCTGCCGTCACGTCCAACAATCACTTTCTTTTTTCCAGCTGATTTTCTGATCAGCCAAGTGCCGTAGGCAGAGGCGAACTTTACAATATCTATGGGGGTAAGGTTATCATTTGGGCGACCACCGATGGTGCCCCTGAATCCTGAAATGCTCTTAATTAATGACATAGCTAAATATTAAAATAAAACGAAATGCAAATTTACTTTAATTTTTTCCACTTCCTTGTATCTTTACCCCATGGGGCTAAGTATTTTTCAACATATTAAGGACATCGATCAGGCCATTTTTTACCAAGTCAATGGGATTTGGCACCACCCGGTTTTAGATAGTATTCTTCCTTGGACAAGGCATTCCAATAATTGGATTCCTTTGTACCTAGGTTTATTAGGATGGATGGTCTATCAGTTGGGTTGGAAAACTTGGAAATGGTTTCTGTTTGCATTACTGAATGTGGGCCTCACGGACCAAGTAAGCAGTAGTATTTTCAAGCCTTTATTTCACCGATTGAGGCCTTGTAATGATCCTGCTTTATTGGGCAAAACAAGACTTTTATTAGACCATTGTTCTGGTGGTTTTAGTTTCACCTCTTCTCATGCAGCCAATCATTTTGGATTAGCCATGTTTATTTTCATGACCTGGGGCGTTACGCAACAGCGCTATACTAAGTACTTTTTTGTGTGGGCCGGTATGATTGCCTATGCTCAAATGTATGTAGGGGTGCATTATCCTTTGGATATTCTCGGCGGCACCCTTATTGGATTAGCGGCGGGATATGGCATGGCAAAAGGCTATTTGAAATGGGCCGGACCAATGAATTTTAAAAAATAATTTTGATGCATAAAAATACTTTTTGGTTATTCCTCATTGCAATTTTTGGAGTTCAATGCATTGGTGTGTTGAGTATTCCTTTAATGGATATAGATGCAGCTCAATATGCATCTATCAGTAGGGAGATGTTAGAAAGGCATAGTTACTTACAAATTTTTGACCTAGGTAAAGATTATTTAGACAAGCCGCCTATGTTGTTTTGGTTGTCTGCGTTGTCTATGAAAATATTTGGTATCTATGATTGGGCTTATCGATTGCCATCAATCTTATTTCTGGGAATAGCCTTGTTCTCCACTTTTAAATTTGCACAATTAAAATACAATCAAACCGTGGCTTATTTAGCGGTGTTGATTTTAGCGAGCTGTCAAGCTTTTTTCTTAATTGCCCACGATGTTAGAACAGATACCATGTTGATGGGTTGGGTGGCATTAAGTATTTGGTTGATTGCTTTATGGGAACAGACGGATCGATGGACTTATTTTGTCTGGGCCATGGTTGCCATTGCAGGGGGCATGATGACCAAGGGGCCTATTGCATTGGTGGTGCCTGTTTTGGCTTTTGCGCCTCAATGGTTTTTAGAAAAAAAATGGAACTTGTTTTTTAAACCAATTTATCTTTTAGGTATTTTAATAATAGGTATTTTATTAGTACCCATGAGTTGGGGCTTATACCAACAGTATGATCTACAACCTGGAAAACTAATTAATAATATCCCCATTGCATCGGGGTTGAAATTTTATTATTGGACCCAAAGTTTTGGAAGGTACACAGGAGAGAATTATTACCACGAAATGAGTTATCCAAGTTTTTTATTGGAGAATATGCTTTGGAGTTTCCTGCCCTGGATTTTTATTTTCCTTTGGGCATTTGTCGCTAAAATAAACAACATTGTAAGGGAAGGGTTTTTTAAAGTAGGGGTAGAGCGCATTAGTTTTTTTGGTTTCTTCTTAACTTATTTAGTCTTGTCAAGAAGTCAAGCCCAGTTGCCACATTATATCTTTGTGGTTTTTCCTTTGGCGGCTATAGTAACAGCGGCACAATTAGCAAGCTGGCTACCTCAATCTGATCGTTTGAGCAAGGGTATAAAGTGGTTTTATAAATTTCACCTCTTTATTTTTTCTATCTTATTAATAGCGCTGGGAATGATTGCAACGATTCCTTTTGGGCTTATGGGTTATGGGGGAATGTTTCTATTACTACTTTGCTTATTGATTTTACTTCGTATTTTATTTAGTACAACAGGAACAGTACAAAAATGGATTAGTATGAGTCTTGTGCTCATGATTGGCTTGAACTTTACAATGAATAGCTTCTTCTATCCGAATCTATTACAATACCAATGGGGCAATGAATTAGCAAAGGTGGCGACAACAAACCATTGGGCCATTCAAAAGGCAGCTTTGTATAAAATGCCTAATAGCAATGCTTTTCATTTTTATGGGCAACATATTTTTCCTGTCATTCAAGACAGTACTTTATTAAAGGAAGGTCAGTGGATCGTGGTTGAAAAAAAGCCTTCAGCACAAGTAATGAAAGACTTTCCAAATTCTACCATTTTGTACCAAGGAAATAGGTTCCATGTGACTTTATTGACGCTGACTTTTTTGAATCCATCCACAAGAGCAAATGAGTTAACACCATATGTGCTAATGGAATTAAAGAAGTAATAAATCTATTTTTAGACTTTATAATGCAGCTAAAAAAGCCGTGGTAGGGTATTTAAAAATTAAACTGCGTCGTATTTTTTGGTGTCGCTAATTCATAACTTTTTCTTTGCCCGCCAGAATTTACATGAATGATGTTGATCTGGTTTGGGTCTACTCCAAACAAAATTTCACAAAAAACATTCAATTGTTTTAATTGTTTTACTTGTTTAATTTCAAAATAACTCCAGGTGCTTTCTTTTTGAACTTCATACCCCACAAAATCCATTTTATAGGAAACGCCATTGGCGCGTAAAGCTAATTTTTTCTGCAAGTACTGTTGAATATAGGCATCTGCTTTTTCTTTTTGATTCGCTTGACTTAGATCCAATTTTACATTGAATTCTTTTTGAATCATTTTTTCAAGGTCATCGGTATACGTGCGCACACTAATTTCAATACTGGCCTCTTTTGCATTGTGTTCAATTTCTACCACAGAGATAAAAAACGGATGCATTGCGGTAAGCATCCAGAGCATCCAATGTTTCAATCCAATCCAAGCCATAGTAGTTTATTTTGTGGATACAAAGGTCTTCATTAATTTAACACCAGAAAAATTCATTTATGGAAGAATTATGGATGTATGGAAGACTTGGGTTCAAACATATTATTGACCTAGGTGGGGTAGATCATATTGTCTTTGTGTTGGCTTTAACACTCAGGTATATCTGGTCGGACTGGAAAAAGCTACTTGTTTTAGTGACTTCATTTACAATTGGTCATTCCTTGACCTTGGCTTTGAGTACCTTATCCTTGATCGACATTTCAGTAAATTGGGTCGAGTTTTTAATACCGGTAACCATCCTCATTACGGCTGTTTCTAATTTTTGGGTCAAAGACTTTGAATTTAGACAGCGTTATTCCATGCATTATGGCTTGGCGCTCTTTTTCGGCCTCATCCACGGGCTGGGTTTTAGTAATTATCTAAAAAGCCTTTTAGGCAAGGAGGCTTCTTTGCTTGGTCCATTGTTCTCCTTTAATATTGGGCTTGAAATTGGGCAACTATTGATTGTTGCTGCCATTTTAGGCCTATCTTATATCCTTCTCACTGGCCTCCAATTGCCCAGAAAAATGTATGTACGGTATGGGTCAATCCTAGCTATATCCTTATCTTTACGTATGATCCTGGATCGAATAGGATCACTTTAAAACTTGTAAACGAAAAAGCAATGAAGAAATTATTGTCCTTCGGTATGATGTGTTTAACTGTAATCACAGTGATGGCACAAGATATCCGTAACAACCCTGGTTCAAACCATGGCAACAAATTTGAGCAATTGGGAACTATTTTACCTACGCCGAATGAATATAGAACGGCTAGTGGTGCGCCAGGGCCAAAGTATTGGCAACAAAGAGCGGACTATGACATCAAAGCAACATTGGATGAAAAGAATTTAATGTTACACGGTGCAGAGACCATCACTTATTTCAACAATTCTCCAGATGTGTTAACGTATATCTGGTTGCAGTTAGATGAAAATGAGCATAGCACTACAAAAAATGCAGGCTATCCTGATGGAAGTACCATGGGCAGAATGATGACGCCTGGTATGATTGATAAATTAGAAGAAGAAAAAAGTGATAATGGTTTAGGGGTAAATATCTTAAAGATCACCGATGTATTGGGTGCAAAATTAAAGTACACCGTGAACAAAACGATGATGCGTATTGAATTGCCAACTGCATTAAAGCCTGGTCAAAAATTTGCTTTTAAAGTAGATTGGAACTATAAAATCACAGACAGAATGACTGTAGGTGGTAGAGGTGGATTTGAATTTTTTCCAGAAGATGGAAATCATTTATTCACGATGGCACAATGGTATCCTCGTTTAGCAGTATACTCTGATTTTCAAGGTTGGCAACACCACCAGTTTACTGGTAGAGGGGAGTTTGCTTTGACTTTTGGTAATTATAAAGTGGCGATTACGGTTCCTAGTGACCACGTAGTGATGGCTACAGGCGCTTGTCAAAACTATGCAGCTGTATTGAGTCCAGCTCAATTGGCTAGATGGAACAAAGCACAAACTTCTGCTGAGCCAGTGGAAGTGGTGACTTTAGAAGAAGCAAAAAAAGCAGAGAAAACAAAAGCAACAACTCAAAAGACTTGGGTATTCAATGCAGAAAATGTGCGTGATTTTGCATTTGGATCAAGCCGTAAATTTATCTGGGATGCGTTGGCTGCGAATGTAGAAGGCAAGAAAGTAATGTGTATGAGTGCTTATGGAAAAGAGGCATATGGTTTATACCGCCCTTACTCTTCTAAAGCAGTTGCGCATACAATCAAAACTTATTCTAAGTTTACGATTCCTTATCCATATCCAGTAGCGCAAAGTATAGAAGCATCTAACGGTATGGAATATCCAATGATCTGTTTCAACTACGGTCGTACAGAAAAAGATGGTACGTATACAGAAGCCACTAAGAATGGTATGTTAGGTGTGATCATCCACGAAGTGGGTCATAACTTCTTCCCAATGATTGTGAACAGCGATGAGCGTCAGTGGTCTTGGATGGATGAAGGTTTAAATACCTATGTAGAATATTTAACAGAAGAATTATACGATAATAAATTCCCTAGCCGTCGTGGTCCTGCTTTTGCAATTGCTGATTATATGAAATTGCCAAAAGATCAATTAGAGCCAATTATGACGAATAGCGAAAACATCATCCAGTTTGGACCTAACGCTTATGCGAAGCCTGCAACTGGTTTGAATATTTTACGTGAAACCATTATGGGTCGTGAATTATTTGATTATTCATTTAAAGAATATGCAAGAAGATGGGCATTCAAACACCCAACACCTGCAGATTTATTTAGAACAATCGAAGATGCTAGTGCAGAAGATCTAGATTGGTTCTGGAGAGGATGGTTCTATAGCATCGATCCAGTTGATATCGCTATTGACACGGTGAAGTATGCAACATTTGATGCTTCTGTTGCAACTCCAGCTGCAAGAACAATGCCTGCGAGAAGTTTAGCAAAACCAGAAGTAAATAGTTTTGAAGACATTTCTAAAATTAGAAACAGAAACGATAAGTCTATTGTATTCTTAACAGATGTAGATACGACTTTACGTGATTTCTATTGGAGATATGACAGAGGTCTAGAACCTTATGATACTGCAACCAAGCAACCAGCAATGGCAATGCCTGCTCCTGAAGCCTTAACAGAAACAGAGAAAGCAAAATATGCGCATGCAAATTTGTATGAAGTAAGCTTCTTGAACAAAGGCGGTTTAGTTATGCCAATCATCCTTGAATTCACATTCGAAGATGGTACAAAAGAAACACAACGTTTGCCAGCACAGATCTGGAGAAAGAACGAAAACAAAGTAACTAAGGTATTCTTGACAAGCAAGAAAGCAGTGTCTATTCAATTAGATCCAATGCGTGAAACTGCTGATATTGACGAAAGCAATAACAAGTGGCCAAATGTAGCTGCTCCAAGTAAATTTGCTTTATTCAAATCAAAAGGATTTACGAGAGGCCAATCTATAGGATTGTCTCCAATGGCTGCTAGTCAAAACAAAAAATAAGTTGAATTTATTTCAAAGTAAAAAGCCGCTTCTAAATTGAAGCGGCTTTTTTATGTCGTATACTTTTCAGGATTGAACTTCCTTTTTGAATTACATCCTCATCCAATGTAGGATTCGGAAAACTAGGTATGTGCCGCTGCTTTATAGTTTTTCCATTTGGTGATAGCCGCTTCCATATCAGCAGGTAATGGGCTATCAAAGCGCATCATCTCCTCTGTAGTGGGGTGGATGAAGCCCAGTGTTGCGGCGTGCAATGCACATCTTGGACAGGCGTCAAAACAGTTGTCCACAAACTGCTTGTACTTAGTATAAATAGTGCCCTTTAAAATTCTATCACCACCGTATTCTTGGTCATTGAATAAGGTATGTCCAATATGTTTCATGTGTACACGAATCTGATGCGTTCTGCCTGTCTCCAATACACAAGAAACAAGGGTCGTGTAGTTATAACGCTCTATGACTTTATAATGGGTAATGGCATGCTTGCCTACTTCACCCTCTGGGTAAGCATCAAACATTTTACGGAAAGTTTTATGGCGGGCGATATGGGCATTTACTGTGCCTTGATCTTCTTCCATATTGCCCCAAACCAAAGCCACATATTTACGCTCAACGGTATGGTTGAAAAATTGTTTTGCTAAATGACTTGCTGCTTCTGGTGTTTTAGCAAGTACAATGAGTCCAGTGGTGTTTTTATCAATACGGTGTACTAAACCAAATCTTGGAAGAATCTCCTCATTTAAATTTGGATTCTGTGCCAATAAATGAAATGCCACGCCATTGAGTAGGGTGCCTGTATAATTGCCAATACCAGGATGTACCACCATATTGGATGGTTTATTGATTACCATTAAGGCATCATCTTCATATACAATATCCAACGCCATCTCTTCTGGCTTCAATTCTGTGTAATCTGGGTTCACATAGCTCATGTATACCACTTCGTCCCCTGGGCGGGTACGGTAGTTACTTTTTACGACTTTACCATTTACCGTTAAAAAGCCACCTTCAATCCCATTTTGTAATTTACTTCTAGTGAGGCCTTCAATCCTCATTTGAACCCATTTATCGATACGCATAGGTTCTTGTCCCTTATCTACGATAAAGACCAGTTTCTCATACACATCTTCGTTTTCTATTTGTTGTTCATCCAATGGGGAATGATCCAACTTTGCTTTCTCTTCGGTTGACATGCTGCAAAAGTAAGTTATTGCTGCTTAGTTTGTAACTTTGTTCTATGCGTCAACAAGTGATTTTCGAAGATTTAGGGATTCAATCCTATCAGCCTACTTGGGAGTATCAGGAACAGCTTTTAAAACAAAACGTTGAACTGAAGGCGCAGGCTAGAACAGAGGGAAAGGAAGCCAATGAGGCTGCGACCCAACACCGCTTACTATTGGTGGAACATCTGCCGGTATTTACATTAGGTAAAAACGGCAATAGGGCGAATGTATTGGTCTCTGACGAGCAATTAAAAGTATTAGGGATTGAGTATTACCACATCAATAGAGGAGGTGATATCACCTATCATGGGTTACAACAAGTAGTGGGTTACCCGATTGTTGACTTAGATAAATTCAAGCCAGACCTGGGTTGGTATTTGAGAAGTTTAGAGGAAGTGATTATTCAAGTGCTTGCTGAATATGGGTTAAAGGGAGAAAGGAGCGCGGGAGAAACAGGAGTTTGGTTGGACCCGCAGGATCCATTTGTGGCAAGAAAAATTTGTGCCATGGGTATTAAGTGTAGCAGGTGGATTACTATGCATGGCTTTGCACTCAATGTCAATACTGATTTATCACATTTTGAATTTATTGTACCCTGTGGCATTCAAGGCAAAACAGTCACTTCTTTAGAAAAAGAATTAGGTAGGAAAGTAGACTACGAAGAAGTCAAACAAAAAATCAAATTTCATTTTGAGCAAATTTTTGATTGCGCGCTCGTTTAATCAAATCAATTTTTCCAAATAAGTTTAACTTTAATAGCTGTTTAAAATTGTAAACTACCTGCAGGTAAAGACCGATTCCCTTGCAATCCGCCACTGTGTATGACTAAAATCGATTTACCATTTTCAAAAAAATTTTCTTTGATTAATTGATCGACGGCAAAAAATAGTTTACTGGTATAGACAATATCAGTGGGTATCTTTTCCTTTTCCCATAATGTATTCATGAATTCAATCATAGTAGGATTGGTTTTTGCATAACCTCCCTGATGAAATTGATGCAATAAAGTATAGAATTTGCTGGGGTCAATTAGCAAGGCATCAATTTCTTCCGTGATAGTACCCTCATTTTTTAAAACTGGAATACCAATCACTTTTTGATGAGGTAATGCTGCATTAATACATCCAGCAAGCATGGTGCCAGTCCCCACTGCCGCAATAATATAATCGTATTGTTCAGTTTCCTGGTCTGTTAAAATCGTAGCAGCACCTTTTGCACCAATAGGTCCATACCCACCTTCGTCTATAAAATAACAAGTAGGATGTCCTGCGGCTTCTTTTAATATTACTTCTTTCTTATTTTGAAATTCATTCCTGCCTAAAAACATCAATTCCATCCCATAGGACTTTGCCTCTGCTAAACTTGTAGTAAGGGGTTCGTTCTCATTGGTTCTAATGTAACCAATGCTTTGCAAGCCCGCTTCTTTTGCGGCAAAGGCCAATGCAACAATATGATTGGAATATGGCCCTCCAAAGCTAGCCAAGGTCTTGGCTTCTTTATTTAAAGCCGCTTCGATATAAAACCTAAGTTTAAAAAACTTATTGCCACTGACCACTGGATGCATGACATCTAACCTTAAACAATCCACCCTATGCGCTAGACTGAAAGAGGGGATGGCTTGCTTAAATGGGGTAGGATGCAAAATTTTATATTTAAAATAAATCAACTATTTTTGTCCGCCGTAATGGATTGTGAAATTACAATTAAAAAAAGGAAAAATGAGTGCACCAACATTAGTGATTTTAGCAGCAGGGATGGCAAGTAGATATGGCAGCATGAAACAAACCGAGGGTTTTGGACCTAGTGGAGAGACCATTATGGAGTATTCGATTTACGATGCCATTCGAGCTGGATTTGGCAAAGTGGTTTTTATTATTAGAGCAGATTTCGCTGAAGCTTTTAAGGCCGTGATTGAACCAAAATTAAAGGGCAAGATCGAAACGGCATATGTGTTTCAATCCTTAGATAAGTATACAGAAGGCTATGCTGTTCCAAAAGAAAGAACCAAACCTTGGGGTACAGCGCATGCTTTATTATGTACAAAGGGGGTAGTGAATGAACCTTTTGCGGTGATCAATGCGGACGATTATTATGGACAAGCAGCATTCGAAGAAGCGTATACTTTTTTAACGACGACTTGTTCTGAAAAAGAATATTGTATTCTTGGTTATGAATTGGCCAATACATTAAGTGAGAATGGTACGGTGAGTAGAGGGGTTTGTAGTTTGGATGAAGCTGGCTATTTAACTACCATTAATGAGCGTACAAAGATCTATAGAAAAGAGGGTGCTGGCATTGTGTTTGAAGAAGACGGCATTGAAACACCACTTCAAGAAGACACTAGGGTAAGTATGAACTTTATGTGTTTTGCACCTGGTTTCATAGATTTATGTGAAGCCGAATTCAAATTATTCTTGGCAAAAGAAGGACAGGCATTAAAGTCTGAATTTTACATACCCTTTGTAGCGGGTAGGTTCAAAGCATTGAATTTGGGTGCAGTAAAAGTGATACCTACCAATGCAAAATGGTTTGGAGTAACCTACAAAGAAGATGCACCTGGTGTGAAACAAAGTATCGATGCTTTGATTGCATCAAAAGTATATCCAACTAATCTTTGGAATAACTAAGCAAGTAATTTGTAAAAACTGTGTAGCAAAGTCGCTCGAAATTCAATCAAGTATTTTGGGTAGGCTCCTTCTAGTCAAATGCGCGAACGCTGTAGATATAATTCTTGAATTTATTGATTTGCGTAGTGCGGTCCTTTGATCCTTTGACCTTTTGCTTATTCAATTTAACATTCAAGTCTTTAGTAAGTTCGTTTTCTTCTAAGTGGTCAACTAATTCAAATAATTTATTGGCTTTTATCGCAAAGGCAACCCCTTCTGCTTGTTTTTGTCTACTGCTCATGATACCCACTAATTCGTTCTTATCATTAAATACAGGAGCGCCAGAATAACCAGGGTTCGCACTGATCTGAATTTGATACGTATTACTATCTCCGTTAAAACCAGTCTGAGCACTTAAGTAGCCACGGCCATAAACAATGTCATTGTCATTTCTTGGGAAGCCTAAAGTAAATATATCTTCACCCAACGCACTTGCTTTTTTTCGAATCGTAAATGGTAAAGTTTTAGCTTGCTTATAATCGGTGTCTTCGATTTTCAATAGAGCCAAATCGGTATTTTTATCGCTGTATACAATGGTCGCTTTAAATTCCTGACCCAAGCTGTTGACTACAATGGCACCTTCTCCTTTTAACACATGGGCATTGGTGATCACGTATCCTTTAGTATCAATCAAGAAGCCAGAACCACCACTAATTAATTTAGCGTTTTCAGGTACTTTTGTCTTTACTTCATTTAAAAGATGTCCTTGTACTTTTTGATTTCTTTCGATTTTCTCTACCGCCTTACTTAATTCTAAAATTTGATTGCCACTAATACTTGGGAAAAAGAAAAGGATCATAGCAGAAGTAAATAAAGCAATAAATCCACCCACAGAAGCGGCAATGGCAGTTACTTTTTTATACTTACTCCACAATTGAATGAGCTTGAAAGAGGTAGATTGATCTTCGATCGGTGTCCAAGTACCTTCCTCAACTAAATGATTGAAAACCTGGTTGCTTAATTTGGAGAAATTCTTACGACGTACATAAAGGTCCATCTCTCTTAAGAACATATCATGCTCTACCACCATTTGGTCAATCTCAGGCGTCGCTTTACGGATCGCCTCAAATTGAGTACGCTCTTCAACAGACATTTCGCCTGTCAAATATCTTTCGATCGTTTCCTGTAATTGAATGTCGTCCATGGTTTATTCTCCTATATTATATTGCGCAAAAAAAAGTTTCTTTAAGCGCATTAAACATTTATATTTTTGGTTCTTTGCATTGTCTGCATTGGTATAACCAAATTGACTAGCTAGTTCCTGCATCCCTTTTTTATTCAAATAGTATCCTTCTAACAAACTTTTACAAGGTTCACCTAGGCTGTTTAAAGCGCGGTCCATAATGGCAAAAGCTGCATCTTTTTGTTCCAACTGATCCATGTCTTCTTCGACTGAGATTGTTTCCTCTAAGGCATTGAGTGGGGTATTGTATTTACCCATCTGTTGCAGCCTTTTTAACCATAGGTTTTTACAGATCGAAAATAGATAGGTTTTAATTTGGCAGGTTAAAGCAAAATGGTCTAATTGCACCTTTTCGTACAATGTGATCATTGCTTCCTGAAAAATATCCCTTGCGTCGTCAAAAGAGCCATTGTTATTGGTAACAAAGTGCTGAATCATGCTAAAATGACTTTTATAGAGGGCTTCCACCGCCTTGGAGTCATTTTTTGCTAGCCCTTTTAAGAGGGCTTGTTCGTTGAGTTCAGCTTTCAAGAGATTAATACGATTAGGGTACAAAAGTAACCCAACTGGCTTAAAAATGCCCTGTTTTTAAAATTTTTACAAAAACCAGGTTACCTTTTTTCCAATTGGGTATTAAGAGTATAATTTAAACAATTAAAACTCATTCAAATGAAAAAAGTATTCGCAATCTTCGCTATCGCTGCTTTAACTGCTTGTGGTGGTGCTTCTACTGAAGCTACAACTGATTCTACAACTGCTACTG
>JBFYPO010000099.1:0-5056 GCA_041303215.1 Asinibacterium sp.
AAATATTTGTACCCACTATTTCTGGTATTTGTTGGTAGTCGCTCTTGCTATTTCGGCCCACAATGGTTACATCTTTTAAGTTGTGCCATTGAGTGGTATCTTTTTTAATGTTACTATTTTGAGCTTGTATTTGTTGCCCCAAGCCTAGCAAAAGCAATAGACTTAATATATTTTTTTGATTTTTTAATTTCATGCCGCAAAGCTAAATGCACTTTATAGCTTTCATTTACACATTCAGGAAACCCATTTATACAATCGGGAAAAATAAAAAAGGGGACAGATGGTAAATCTGTCCCCTTTAAGGTGGGCTATTGTATATAAGGTTGACTTAAATAAATAACAACGCGTCTCCATAAGAGAAGAAACGATATTTATCTTTAATTGCTTTTTTGTAGGCTTCCATAGCTAATTCATAGCCTGCAAAAGCACATGACATAATCAATAAGCTTGTTTTAGGTAAATGAAAATTAGTCACTAAGCTATCCGCAATATTGAAATTGTAAGGAGGGTGAATAAAGTGATTCGTCCAACCTTCCGCTGGCTTTAACAAACGTTGCGCTGTTACGCTACTTTCCATAGCACGCATTGCAGTAGTACCAATGGAACAAATACGACGACCGTTTTCTTTAGCAGTGTTAATAATCTTACATGCTTCTTCGTCAATTTTAAAATATTCAGCATCCATTTTATGTTTGCTCAAATCTTCTACTTCAATAGGACGGAATGTGCTTAATCCTGTATGCAAGGTTACTTCTGCAAATCGGATACCTAAAATCTCTGAACGTTTGATCAACTCTTTACTAAAGTGTAAACCTGCAGTAGGAGCAGCAACAGCACCTTCATGCTTTGCATAAACTGTTTGGTATCTTTCTTTATCGTCTTCATCAGGCTTGCGTTTGATGTATTTAGGCAAAGGAGTTTCGCCTAAAAATTCCAACATTTTTTTAAATCCTTCATCATCGCCTTCCCATAAAAAACGGATGGTACGACCACGGCTTGTCGTGTTGTCAATTACTTCTGCTACTAATTCTTCATTTTCGCCAAAGTACAATTTGTTGCCCACACGAATTTTTCTTGCGGGATCAACAATGACGTCCCATAAACGGTTTGGCTTGTTTAATTCTCTTAATAAGAAAACTTCGATTTTTGCACCCGTTTTTTCCTTGCGACCATACATTCTTGCTGGAAAGACTTTTGTGTTATTCACGACAAAGACATCTTTGTCATCATAATACTCTAATAAATCTGAGAAATGACGATTTTCCATGTGGCCGTTTTTACGGTTTACCACCATCAATCTACTGTCTTCTCTTCTTTTTGTGGGGTACTGGGCAATCAGGTTTAAAGGTAGGTCATACCTAAATTGAGAAAGTTTCATTTGTGTCTATTTTAAAATGATAGCCACATTAAGTTTACTACAGCCTTACGGGGCAGTTCGCTTCATGTTACGGCATGAAAATTATGGACGCAAATGTACAAAATCGTCGTAAATTTGCCAATATTAGATTTGCCCAAAATTAGGCTGTTAAACTAAAAGCCTTAATTTTGCCAAACAGCCGTTAGTTTTAGAGCTAATCGATTAAATATTAAGAAGCTATGCTGCATAAAAAATGGTGGAAACTGTTATCTTTTATTTTGCTTTTGTACACTTGTACTTATGGCTTCTTGGTGAAAGTTCCTAAGTTAGATGACCGCATGCAAGAGTCTATTCGAAATTTCTTTTTTCATGTACCCATGTGGTTTGGAATGATGATCCTTCTATTTGTATCCTTGGTGTATTCCATTAAATATTTGAGAACTTCTAGTTTAGTGCATGATGTGTATGCACAAGCATATGCCGCAATGGGATTGCTCTTTGGGGTCTTAGGTATTATCACAGGCGCACTTTGGGCAAATTACCAATGGGGAAGTCCTTGGGTGGGTGACCCAAAACAAAATGGGGCAGCAATTGCGCTATTAATCTATTTTGCTTATTTCGTCTTAAGAGGCAGTTTAGTGGATGCCGAAAAGAAAGCACGCTTATCTGCAGTGTATAATATTTTCTCTTTCTTTATGTTATTTCCAACACTTTGGATTCTACCAAGATTAACAGAGTCTTTACATCCGGGTGGCCAAGGAAGTGATGGGAACCCAGGCATCAATGGAAAAGACATGTCTGCGAATATGCGCACTGTGTTTTATCCAGCGGTGATTGGATGGACCTTATTGGGAGTTTGGATAACCACACTAAAAATTAGAGTTCAAATGATCCAATTAAAGAAAGAAGGACTTTTATAATTAGCAATAAAAAAAATTAAAATATGTTCACCTTATTACAAACACAAGCTGCCTCACAAAGTATCCTTTTGCAGAATGGCAAAATTTACTTAGTAATGGCTGTAGTGTGTATCGTACTAATTGGTCTTTTTATTTATGTAACTTCAATAGACAAAAAAATTAAACAACTAGAAAAATAAAAGTATATGTCAACAACATCAGAGTACAGTTTTTTTCAGAGTGTAGAAAAAAGTTTCGACAAAGCGTCAAAGTTCACTCAATGGGAGAATGGTTTACTAGAACAAATTAAAGCATGTAATAGTATTTACAGCATGCGTTTTCCAGTAAAAATGGATGACGGCAGAATTGAAGTGATTGAAGCCTATAGAGTGCAACACTCTCAGCATAAATCTCCATGTAAAGGTGGTATCCGTTTTAGCATGGCAGTGAATCAAGATGAAGTGATGGCATTGGCGGCGTTGATGACCTATAAGTGTGCCATCGTGAATGTGCCGTTTGGAGGAGGTAAAGGGGGGATCAAAATTAGTCCAAGAACTTTGAGCCCATATGAGTTAGAAAAAATCACAAGAAGATATACGGCTGAATTAGTCAAGAAAAATTTCATCGGTCCTGGCATCGACGTTCCTGCACCAGATTACGGAACAGGTGAACGTGAGATGGCTTGGATAGTTGATACTTACCAATCATTGAAACCAGGTGAGATTGATGCAGCAGGTTGTGTTACAGGTAAGCCTGTATCATTAGGTGGTGTAAGAGGTCGTAAAGAAGCAACTGGTTTGGGTGTATTCTACGGTGTAAGAGAAGTTTGTTTGATGGAAGATGTGATGAAGAAATTGGGGTTAACAGTAGGCATTAAAGACAAACGTGTAATTGTTCAAGGTTTAGGTAATGTGGGTTATTTCTCAGCAAAGTTCTTTAGAACAAATGGTGCAAAAGTGGTAGCTATTGCAGAATACGAAGGTGCTATTTATTGTGCAGAAGGCTTGGATGAAGAAGCAGTATTCCAACACAGAAAAGCAACAGGAAGCATCTTGAATTTCCCTGGTGCGACGAATATTGAAAAAAGTTCAGATGCTTTAGAAATGGATTGTGATATTTTAATCCCAGCTGCATTAGAAAATGTAATTGATAAAGACAATGCACCTAATATTAAAGCAAAAATTATCGGTGAAGCAGCAAATGGTCCTTTAACACCAGAAGCGGATGATATTTTAGCTAAGAAAGGGGTATTGGTGATCCCAGATATGTATTTAAATGCAGGTGGAGTAACAGTATCCTATTTTGAGTGGTTGAAAAACTTAAGTCACGTAAGATACGGTCGTTTAGAAAAGCGATTCACAGAAAATGCAAATATCAATATCATCCATCAAATTGAAGAATTGACGGGTAAAAAAGTAAGTGCTACAGAAAGAGCAGTGATTGCGCATGGTCCAGATGAAATTGATTTAGTACACAGTGGTTTAGAAGAAACTATGATTACTGCTACTAGAGAGATTATGGATATTTGGAATGCAAATCCTTCTATACCTGATATGAGAACAGCAGCTTATGTTTGTGCGATCAATAAAGTGGCTACTTCTTATACTGAATTAGGAATATTCCCTTAGTCTCTTAAAGGCTTGGGTGATCATACATGGGGAAGTTTTGCAATTGCTGCAACTTCCCCATTTTTATTGCTGCACCTATTGTTTCATGACCATTGGTGGCAATTAAAAATTGGGCATTCAAGACTTGTTGATATTGTAACAATTGTTCTATTGTTTTATCTGAAAGGGGTGTATTGGCTTCTTTACATTCAATAATCATCCAAGGTTGCAAGTCCTTATAAACTAATAAGTCAAAACGTTTTGGCAAGGGACCAAGTTGAATCGTTTTTTCTACCGCAATTAATTCAATTGGGTATTTACAAACTTGTAGTAGGTATTGAAGTATATTTTGTCTTACCCATTCTTCTGGGGTGAGCATGACCCATTTTTTTCTGCAAGGATCAAAGATTTGGTCTTTGCCATATACCGATTGGACTTTAAAGTCATAAGCTGGGTAATCAACTAAAATCATGTTATGAGAAAAAAATGGTATTTTTACGCCATTATTAGTTCAAAGATAGGCTTATGAAAACAAAAGAAGAAATTGTAGAGAACTGGCTACCTAGGTATACTGGTGCTAGTTTGGATCAGTTTGGAAAATACATCCTATTGACTAATTTCAGCAATTATGTTACAATGTTTGCAGATCGTCACCAAGTAGAAGTGATTGGGAAAGATCGTCCTATGCAATGTGCAACAGCAGAAGGGATCACCATTATTAATTTCGGGATGGGTAGTCCTGGTGCAGCAACGATCATGGATTTGTTAACTGCCATTCAACCTGAAGCAGTTTTATTTTTAGGGAAATGCGGAGGCCTTAAAAAAAGAAATAAAGTAGGAGATTTAATTTTGCCTATTGCTGCATTAAGAGGAGAGGGAACATCCAATGATTATTTCCCGCCAGAAGTGCCAGCCTTACCCGCATTCGCCTTACAAAAAGCTATTTCTACAACTATTAGAGATAATAATATTGATTATTGGACCGGGACAGTGTATACCACCAACAGACGTGTATGGGAGCATGACGAAGACTTTAAAGCTTATCTGACCAAGGTGAGGGCTTATGCCATTGACATGGAGACAGCAACAGTATTTACGGTTGGTTTTTATAATAAAATCCCTACTGGTGCTTTATTGTTAGTGAGTGATTCTCCAATGGTTCCAGAAGGCGTTAAGACGGAAGCAAGTGACAG
>JBFYPO010000100.1:0-11077 GCA_041303215.1 Asinibacterium sp.
AATTCTCCATACAATGAAGCACAGGGTATGCGCTCGGCAGTTTTCTTTAACCTTGAAAAATATTTTAACGAGGACTATACTTATTTAATTCATGGATCATACAGTAGTAGGAATAAAGAAAATGTGTATGTGCTTGGAGCCAGTGTTTCATTGCCGATCAAATATGAGTACGACCACGATCGTCGTTTGTATCTAGGATGTTTTTATCGTCATCAAGATGCCATTACACCTTCTTTCAACATCATGATGGATAATTATATCTTTGGTTTGAGTTACGACATCTATACCAATGGCTTAGCCGCTGCAGGTATCAGGTCCAATAGTTTTGAATTAACTTTCTCGAAATCTTTTGGTAAACGTAAAGCAGAATTAATGCGAACTTTGTTTGATTAATTGTGATATTAAAATACGATCGAACAGTTGACCCATTCAGGATCAAAATTGGCATTGTACTTTTTATAAAAATTAATAGCGGGCTCGTTCCAATCTAGTACCTGCCAGTTCATTCCATTGAATCCTTTTTCTTTTGCTTCTTTAATGAGTGCGTCAAATAAAAGGCTGCCAATTTTTTGACCACGCATATCTTCTGTTACTAAGATATCTTCTAGGTACATTCTTTGACCCTTCCAGGTGGAATACCTTACATAGTATAATGCCATCCCAATCACAATGCCTTGTGCTTCGGCTACAAAAGCCCACCATACTGGATTAGCGCCAAATCCACTTTCTTCAAAATGATTTAAAGTAACGGTCACTTCGTCGGGTGCTTTTTCGTAAGTAGCCAATTCTTGGATCAATTCCATCATGCGTGCACAATCTTTTCGAACTGCTTTGCGAATTACTATTTCCATAGGAAGAGATGAATAAGGTGGTTAAAGAAGTAAAATTGTTTTTTAACTATGAAGCTGCTTTTGCCAATGCTTGTGCTAAATCTGCTTCTAAGTCTTCTATGTTTTCAATACCTACACTCATCCTGATTAAACCATCTGTGATACCATATTTTAATCGCTCTTCTTTAGGGATAGACATATGGGTCATACTAGCAGGGTGTGATACTAAAGTGTCTACCGTACCTAATGAAACAGCTCGAGTGCAAACTTCAACTGCATTGATAAATTTTTTGCCCGCTTCAATACCGCCTTTTAATTCAAAACTAATTAAAG
Source organism: Asinibacterium sp. (assembly GCA_041303215.1). Taxonomy (GTDB): domain Bacteria; phylum Bacteroidota; class Bacteroidia; order Chitinophagales; family Chitinophagaceae; genus Sediminibacterium. The sequence continues at coordinate 1,164 of JBFYPO010000100.1, forward strand.
GCGCATGTTGCTTCATTTGCTTTTTTGCAATCTCATGGTGGGGATGTGTCGTAAGTCCTGTATAATTAACATGTTCGATAGCAGGATGTGCTGCTAAGAACTGAGCCACTTTAGCTGTATTACTACAATGTCTTTCCATTCTTACTTCTAAAGTCTTCATCCCTTGAATTAATAAATAAGCATCAAAGGCATTGCTGTTACCGCCCATTAATGCGTGCCATTTCCAAGCTTTTTTATGCATGAATTCCAAATCCTTGCCTAGTAATACACCGTGTAATGCAGAGCCATGTCCGTTTAAAAATTTAGTAGCTGAATGAAAAACAAAATCAGCTCCTAATGCAAAAGGTTGTTGTAAATAAGGTGTCGCAACGGTATTGTCAACAGAAACTTTGATACCATGAGCTTTTGCGATCTTGCAAATGGATTCAATGTCTACACATTGTAAAGTTGGATTCGCTGGTGTCTCCAAATGGATCAACTTGGTCGTTGGATTTGCTTTTATAGTTTCAACTAAAAGCGCTTCGTTGTGTATGTCAATTAATATAATTTTCACACCTGCTTCTGCCAAAACTTTTTGCATCAATTCTTGTGAACCACCATATAAAGAATAATGAGAAATTAAAGTATCACCTGCACTTAGGTTGCTAAAAAATAAAGTAGTCATTGCGGCTTGTCCGCTAGCATGCAATAAGGCCTTTAGTTCTAAAGGGGTGCCGTTTTCATTGCTAAGTCCATGCGCTTCTAATGCAGCAATGGTTTCTTCTGCAGCAGTAAACGTAGGATTGCCCCATCTGGTATACAGCCTTGTTTTATCATCTCCTTTAAATCTTTCCATCCCTTCTTCTGCAGAGCCAAAAGTGAAAGTAGAGGTAGCATAAATAGGGGTAGTATGCGAAAAGTTATCATTGTCATGACCAGCAGTATGTAGTGTTAATGTACTGATGCCTTTGAATTTCTTTTTACTCATAATGCGGTTTTTTAAATGAATGTTTTAGCTTCCTAAATATACGATTAATAGGCCCATTTAATCCAAGCAGCTCCCCAGGTAAATCCACCACCAAAAGCAGCCAATATTAAGTTGTCTCCTTTTTTAAGTTGTGATTCCCACTCCCATAAACACAAAGGGATGGTTCCTGCAGTGGTGTTGCCATATTTTTGGATATTGATCATCACTTTTTCTTTCGGTAAACCTACTCGATTTGCGGTTGCATCAATGATCCTTAAATTGGCTTGGTGTGGCACCAACCAAGCAATATCTTCTCCCGTTAAATTGTGTTTTTCTAATAACTCGGCACTTACATCTGCCATACCTTTTACCGCAAATTTAAATACAGGTTGACCATCTTGGAAAGCATAATGCTCTTTTGCCATTACTGTTTCTACAGAGGCTGGTTTTAAACTTCCACCTGCTTTTAAATGTAAGAATTCTCTTCCACTGCCATCGCTTTTTAAAATGGCATCTTGGAATCCATCTTCATCAGCACTTGGTTCTAATAAAACCGCACCTGCGCCGTCACCAAAAATGATACAAGTGGCTCTATCAGTATAGTCTATAATTGAACTCATTTTATCTACACCCACTACAATCACTTTTTTATACCTGCCGGATTCAATAAAACTTGCACCCGTTGTCAAGGCAAAAAGGAAACCGCTACAAGCTGCACCAAGGTCAAATCCAAAGGCGTTTTTGGCGCCAATTTTATCTCCAATAATATTTGCGGTAGCAGGGAAAACCATATCTGGTGTAACCGTAGCACATATAATACAGTCAATGTCTAAAGGGTCAAGCTGCTTCTTTTTTAGAATTTCTTCGATGGCTTTTACGGCCATATCCGAACTTGCTTTACCTGGTTCTCTGAGGATTCTACGCTCAGAAATACCAGTTCTAGTTCTGATCCATTCATCGTTAGTATCTACTAGTTTTTCTAGGTCAAAATTGGTCAGTTTGGTCTCTGGGACATAACCACCAACCGATGTGATTGCTGCTTTCAGCTTTTGGGCCATAGTTTGTACGTTTGTTTGGGCCACAAATATCTTAAAAAATGCCTAAGAATTGCCCCAAATACCCATTTTTCATTGCTTAAGTGTTATTTTTGAGAGACTATGATTGCATTTTTACAAGGTAACTTTGTTCAACTCACCCCAGCTAAACTCATTGTGGATGTTGCAGGGGTAGGGTATGAAGTCAATATAAGTTTAAACACGTACGAGTCGATAGCTGGTAAAGAGAAGGGATTATTACATACTTATTTACATATTACTGAAAATTCGCAGGTCTTATTTGGATTTTTCGGTCAAGATGAGAAAGAACTCTTTTTACAATTAATTAGTGTTTCCGGGGTTGGTGCAAGCACTGCTCGAATGATGTTATCTGGTATGCGTCCAGAAGAGATTATTCGAGCCATAGTGCAAGGGGACGCAAGACAATTAGAACAAATAAAAGGTATTGGAAAGAAGTCGGCGGAGCGTTTGGTGTTAGAATTAAAAGACAAGTTGGCTAAACTACCGATGCAAATGGCCGGCGGTACCACTTTTAGTAAATCTACGCCGCATCAAGATGCGGTTCAGGCTTTAGTGTCTTTAGGGATACAAAAAGCAGTTGCTGAAAAAGCAATTGATAAAGCGATACAATCAGAAGGGGCAGAGGTCTCTTTGGAGATTTTAATCAAGCAAGCCCTCAAAAATTGTTAATCGATCATCCTTAAAGTATTTTTCTTGAGATCTCTTCACGCTTTTATCTTGTTGTTTAGTGCCCTTCTTTTGAAGCAAACTACTCATGCGCAGGATACAAGTATGTTTAAGCCTCCATTCAAGGATACTTTGGTTAAAAAAACAGCGGATACATTGGTGGGCAAGTTGCGTTATCCGATTGCAGATAGACGTGCAGATTTTTTGTCTCAACCAAGTATTAACCCATTTGATATCAGAGACTCAAGTGTATTAAAACGAAGGGTAGATTATGATCCTGTTACCAAGCAATATTATATCACGGAGAAGTTAGGAGCAGGATACAATCGTTTTCCCTCTACTTTAAGTTTTGATGAATTTTGGAAACTTAAAACACGCAAGGATGAGCAAGCTTATTTTATGCAGCGCGCTAATTCTTTGGGCGTATTGAATCGAAAAATTACAAGACCCAAAACAAAAGTATTTGATAGTTATTTTGACCGCTTATTTGGTAAGACAGGATCGGATCTAAAAATAGACATCAAACCTGTTGGAGAAATTAATATCAGAGCGGGTTATCAAGGACAAAATGTAAAGAACCCCACTTTGCCAGAACGAGCGCGCAGAAACGGTGGTTTTGATTTTGATGCCAATACGAATTTTAGCATGAATGCAAGTATTGGAGATAAATTAAGGTTCCCCATTAATTTAAACTCATTATCTAATCTTGGTTTTGACAATCAAATAAAGCTAAACTACAAGGGTAAAAAGGATGAAGTCATTAAATATGTAGAAGCGGGTAATATCAATTATGTTTCTAGAAGTACTTTGATACCTAGTACTCAAAATTTATTTGGTATTAAGACGCAATTGCAATTTGGAAAACTATTTGTGACGGGAGCTATCGCCAATCAAAAATCACAACGCCAGTCGATGGCTTTGCAAGGGGGTTCCTCTACACAACGTTTTCAGAAAAGACTAGATGATTACGAAGAAAATAGACACTTTTTATTAGCGCAATATTTTAGAAATAACTACAATAAGGCAATGAGTACATTGCCGGTGATCAATTCTCAAATTCAAATTAAACGTATTGAAGTTTGGGTAACCAATCGTAATGGCCAAACAACCAATGCAAGAGATGTAGTCGGTTTAGCAGATATTGGTGAACCAGTATTAAGAAGTGAAAGAAAACAATACGAGCGTAATGCCAATAACGCCTACCCAGATAACAATGCCAATAGTTTGTATTCAACCATCATTGGCAATCCAAATGCGAGGGTGCCTTCTGGCGTTGCAGGAGTTTTAGCGGGAGCGAACTTGAGGTCGGCGGAAGATTATGAGCGCACATTTGCAAGAAAGCTGACAGAAAATGAATACTTCTTTAATGGCCAAGTTGGATTTTTATCTTTAAACATTCCTTTACAAGCCGACGAAGTTTTAGCGGTTGCTTTTCAGTACACATACAATGGTAAAGTATATCAAGTGGGTGAATTTTCTGAAGGCGTTGCATTAAATCCAAAAAATGGTGTACAAGAGATTTTATATTTAAAGTTATTGAAGGCAACGACGCAAAGAACAGATTTACCTATCTGGGATTTGATGATGAAGAACGTGTACTCATTGGATTTGTTTGGTTCTATTCAACAACAAGATTTTCAGTTGAACATTTTATATGAAGAGCCAAGTGCTGGTTTAAAAAGATACCTGCCTAAAACAAATAAAGCCTACGAAGGTAAGTCCTTGATCAAAATATTACAATTGGATCGATTGAACAATCGTAACGACCCACAACCAGATGGGGTATTCGATTATGTAGAAGGTTATACTGTATTGTCAAATATGGGTAGAATCGTTTTTCCATTGATAGAACCTTTTGGTAAAGATTTACAAGACATTGCATTTGCTGGATTAGATACGACGATTTCAAAAAAGTATATCTATTCACAATTGTACCGAAACATCAAAGCAGAAGCGCAAACTTATGCGAACCTGAATCGATTTGTAATGGAAGGGCAGGTGAAAGGAAGTTCAGGTGGGTCAGAGATTAGTTTAAATGCTTTCAATGTACCACAAGGCTCTGTGAGCGTAAGAGCGGGTGGACAGATTTTGAAAGAAGGATTTGATTACATGGTGGATTATGGTTCTGGTACAGTAAGAATTATCAATCCGGGTATTTTGAGTTCTAATATTCCAGTGGATGTTTCTTATGAAAATAATTTAGGCTTTGGATTTCAGGAGCGCGGGTTTAGGGCCTTACGAATTGATTATATAGCGAGTAAAGATTTTAGTTTTGGTTTATCTTCTTCAAGATTAAATGAACGTCCATTTTTCACTAAAACCAATTTTGGTTCGGACCCGATTAAAAACTCGATGTATGGTTTTGATTTTAATTACAAAAAAGATTTACCTGGTTTAACAAGATTATTAGACAAGCTCCCTTTTTATAGCACAAAAGCAAAATCATCCATTATTGCTTATGGTGAAGCTGCTTTATTGCAACCAGGGCATGCGCAACAAATTGGTAAAGGTGGATCTGGTGTTATTTATTTAGATGATTTTGAAGCCACTAGAACCAATATTGATTTAAGATTTCCTTTCAATGCATGGACGCTTGCTTCTACACCAATGGATCGTTTTCCAGAGGGTGCTTTAGCGGACTCTGTGGATTATAATAAAAATAGAGCTAGATTGGCTTGGTATACCATTGAGCCAAATTTGCAAGATCGAAATAGCTCAAATAATCCACTCGCAAATAATATAGCAGCATTAAGCGATCCTAGGATTCGTCAAGTATTTACCAATGAGTTATTTCCGCAAAGGACAACCAATATAACAGATGTTCAATTGCCTACATTTGACTTAAGTTATTATCCGAAAGAAAGAGGCCCTTACAATTATAATTACAAAGACCTGGATGCGAATGGCCGAGTAAAAAATCCTTTCGACAAATGGGGAGGGATCATGCGTTCTTTAGACCAAACAGATTTTGAAACGGGCATTATTGAGTATGTAGAATTTTGGGTACAGGATCCTTTTATTAAATCTGCTGCTTCAAAAGGTAAATTGGTTTTGAACCTAGGTAATGTAAGCGAAGATATATTAAAGGATGGCAGACGCTTTTATGAAAACGGCATGCCTACGCCTACTATCCCTGCCACCTACGATAGTTCTACATGGGGCAGGGTGCCAGTGAATCCTATCCAGGTAACCAATGCTTTTAGTAATAACCCTGAGGACAGAAAGTTTCAAGACGTTGGATTAGATGGATTAAGAGATGAGGATGAAAGAATTAATAAAGCTTATTTGATCAATCAAATAACCAACACGACAGTGGCGGATCAATTTAAAAAAGATCCTTCTGCAGATAACTATGTATGGTATCGTGATGCAAGTTATGATGCATCAGGAGCGAATATTTTGAGCAGGTATAAGTATTTTAACAATCCACAAGGGAACTCGGCATTAGCAGGGAATAGTCAATTTAGTAGTGCAGCCACTTTGCTGCCAGATAATGAAGACTTAAATAGAGACAATACATTAAACGAAACAGAAGCCTATTTTGAATACGAGATTGATCTTCAAAGAAATCAAATTGGAACAAATGCAAGGTATGTGACAGATTCTAAAGAAGTGACTGTGACTTTAGCAGATGGATCCAAATCCACTGAGAAATGGTTTTTATTTAGGGTGCCTATCAGATCGCCATTTGCAAATAGGATTGGTGGTATCCGCGATTATAAATCTATTCGTTTTTTAAGGATGTATTTAACGGGATTCGAAGACTCCATCACTTTACGTTTTGCTAAATTAGATTTAGTACGTAATCAGTGGAGACAATTTGCCTATGAAATTGATAGCACGGATGATTATAAGGCAATTGCTCAAACCAATCCAACTACAGTAAATACCATCGCTGTAAGTTTGGAAGAGAATGGAAGTAGAACTCCTGTGAATTATTTAGTTCCTCCTGGTATTGAGCGTGTTCAATTATTGAGTAACAACGGGGTGAATTTATTACAAAATGAACAAGCATTAAGTGTTCAGCTGAGCAGGCTTGTCAAGAATGCCACGCCAAGAGGGGTCTTTAAAACGATGAATATTGACATACGTCGTTATGGTAATTTATCGATGTTCTTGCATGCTGAAAATAAAAGATTCCCTAATACTGTCGAAAAAGGGTTAGTCACTGCTATTTTAAGAATTGGTCAAGATTTCCAGAACAACTATTACGAGGTTCGCATACCATTGACGCCGACTAAAGCGGGAACTTACGGCATACAAGATGCTAGGGCTGTTTGGCCTCTTGAAAATGAAATGAATTTAAATTTAACCGATTTAGTTCAACTTAAAATAGATAGAGACAATCAAGCTACGGTCAATTTCAACAGTAAGTATAGTAAAACACAGGCCAATAACCATGTATATGCTGTAAAAGGTAATCCAAACTTAGGGGAAGTACGTGGCATCTTAATTGCTTTTGAAAATACTTCAAGTCAAAATGAAATTGATGCAGAAGTGTGGGTCAATGAATTAAGGTTGTCAAATTTAGATGAGCGAAGCGCTTGGGCTGCATTGGGTAGGATGGATCTTGTGTTGGCAGATTTAGGTACCATGGCTGTGTCGGTGAACAATCGAACTTCTGGCTTTGGAAGTATTGAGCAAAAAATGAATGAACGATCTAAAACTGGATTTACGCAGTTGGATATTGCGACCAATATAGATGCAGGCAAATTATTGCCAAAACAAGCTAAAATATCTTTACCAGTTTTTGCAGGTTTGAATAAAACACAAGAAAATCCTGAATTTGATCCATTTGATAAAGATGTGTTTTATAAAGACAAATTAAATAAAACAACAGATGCCATTAAGAGAGACTCTATAAAAAATGCATCTATAGATCAGACAACCATCAAGACTTTGAACTTTAATAATGTTCGATTCCTACCTGGTAAAAACAATACGATGTTGAGTTTGAGTAATTTGGATTTTAGTTATTCTTATTCTCAATTAGAGCAAACTAGTCCAGTCATTGAAATGAACCAAGTGGTGAAACAAAGAGGGGCAATAGGCTATACCTTTAATAATAACGCAACTTCATATCAGCCTTTTTCAAAGTGGATTAAAACAAAATCGCCATGGCTTTCCTTGATCAAAGATTTTAATTTTACACCTGCGCCAAGTTTGATTAGTTATAGAACAGTTTTTGATCGTCAGTTTGGCGAGTTTACACCAAGAGTGATTGATCCTTATAATAGAGGTGTTGAAAAAGCAGAAACGACCTATGATAAGTATTTCACCATGGGGCGTATTTTTAATTTACGTTGGCCTTTAACAAAAGCAATCAATATTGATGTCGTTGCAAACCTTAATTCTAGAATTGATGAACCAGATGGCCGTATAGACACCAAAGAGAAGAAGGATTCTTTAACAAGGATGTTATTGAGAGGAGGAAGAAATACTTTGTACAATCAAAGTGTAACGATGCGTTATGATTTGCCAACAAGTAAGTTGCCATTGACGGATTGGATTTTAGCGAGTTATAATTTTTCGACCAATTACAATTGGGTGGGTGCAAGTAGGTTGGCAACCTCATTAGGCAACACGATAGAAAATACACTTTCTCATCAGTTGAATGCTCAATTTAATTTTAATAGTTTTTACAATAAGTCGAAATTCATTCGTTCTGCATTAACAAATGAGAAGCCCACGCCCAATCAAAATAATCCATTGTCTAGTAAATTAATTATTACAAAAGAAGATGCATTAAATGGATTGACGGGGAAGGCTCGGGATTCTGCTTTTAAGAAATGGAAGGAGACAAGAAAGCAGGAGCGTATTGCAATGCGTGTACTTAAGGCAAATGAAATATTGGATATCCCTCGTCCTGTAAAATCATTGGTAAGTTTATTGACGATGGTTCAAAATGCTTCTTTGGATTATGCAGAAAACTTTAATAGTCGTTTGCCTGGATTTATGTCTGGGGTTCAATTTATTGATAAGGACTTCAATGGTTTTGCGCCAGGTTTTGATTATGCAATGGGTAGACAGCCGGACAGCAATTGGTTGAACCAACAGGAGGCAAAAGGGTTGTTTACAACAGATAGAAATTTCAATTTACTTTTCCGTCAAGGATTTGATCAAAAATTAAGCGCTCGAATAATGATTGAGCCCATCAAAACATTCATCATAGATTTAAAATTAGATAAAACTTTTACCAAAGAATATTCTGAATTCTTTAAAGACACAACTGAATTTGGAAATGGATACAGGTCGCATAATAATCCATTGTCTGCTGGTGGGTTTAGTATTAGCTATATTGCTTTAAGAACGTTCTTTGATAAGCACGATCCAAACACGATCTCTAAACAGTTCCAAGATTTCCAATCTTACAGAAGTACAATTTCAAAAAGAGTGGCGGGATTGAATCCTTATTGGGTCAATGAAGACAAGGATAAACAATTAGATGCAGAAGGATATGCAACAGGGTATGGCAAATATGCACAAGATGTCTTGGTCCCATCTTTTATAGCCGCCTATACGGGTAAAGATCCAGGAAAAGTGAATTTATTGAATCAAACCAATTCAAATATCCGATCTAATCCTTTTTCAGGTATGTTCCCAATGCCGAATTGGAATTTATTATACAATGGGTTGACAAAAATTCCGGGCTTATCTGAAGTATTCTCCAATATATCCTTAACACATGGCTATAATGGTACTTTGTCTATGAATAGTTTCAGTAGTTCATTATTGTATGCAGATGCACTTGGTTTTGGAGCACCTTCTTTCCAAGATCCTGTAAGTAAAAACTATGTTCCATATTTCTTGATACCCAATATTACCATTAGTGAAAGAATGGAACCTTTGATTGGATTAAATTTGACAACTGTTTCGCAATGGTCTGTAAGATTTGAATATAAAAAGAGTCGTATTCTCGCATTAAGTTTGGTAGATTATCAATTAAGTGAAAACAATAGTACGGAGTGGGTGGTAGGAACGAGCTTCCGTAAAAGAGGACTAAAATTACCTTTCAATATCCCTGGATTAAATAATAATAAATTGGCCAACGATCTAACATTCAGATTAGATGTAGCTGTCCGTGATGTGTACAATAGTAATAGTAGATTGGATCAAACCAATGCATATGGAACTGGAGGGCAAAAAGAAATCACCTTACAGCCATCCATCGACTATGTATTAAATAGTAAGATCAACTTGAAATTCTTCTTTGATCAAAGAAAGGC
>JBFYPO010000101.1:0-3824 GCA_041303215.1 Asinibacterium sp.
GTGTTGTTGAAACTGGAATACCCATTTGTCCTGTAAAGAACAAAGTAAATGCACCAGCCGTTTCTGCAGCTACTCCTTCTAATGGTGTAACCTTAGTGATTTTGGACCCCATTGTTTTTACGATCTTCCAGCCACCGCTCATGGTGCCTAGGCCAATTGCTAAATAACAGGCTACTGGCACCCAATTAGGCAAGGAGGCAAAATCTTGGATACTTCCGCTTGCAATTAATGCTGCGCCAATAATACCCATTACTTTTTGTGCATCGTTTCCGCCATGTCCGATACTGAAGGCAGCAGAACTAAATAATTGTAATTTCTTGAACATATTAGCTACAGTATAAGCTGTCGGTGTTTTTACCTTTTCAACGTAGACATAAATCAACATGAATAAAATGGCAGCACCAAAAATTCCATTTACAATAATTGTATTATCAGCCTTGTCAATTTCTGAAGCAAAAGATTTTTCAATATTAAATTTCGCAATCTTTGCTTTTACTTTATCTACATTCTTGGGTTGTATTGGGTAAATACTATTTACAAGAATTAAAGCAGAGTCAGCAGAGATTGACCCCTCAAGGTATAATTTTAATGGCTCTTTATATTTTTCAGTAACCACTTTTGCTTCATCGTATTGAATTTTTGCTTCATTGTTTTCTGGAGCCTTTGCTTCTAAGACCAAGAAATCATTCGCGTTTCTTACCGCATCTTTTAATTTACTAACAGCTATACTATTCAACCACCCACTGTCCTTAGCTACTTTAGCAATATAAGAAGCGCTTGTTTTATCAAAATGCTCTATATAAGGATGAATGTGATTAAAACTTGCATTTGCTTTTTCTAGCTTTTCTTCTGTAGCTTCAATTTTCGCTAATAAAGCACTATCATTTTCCTTTCCTTCTAATTCAATCTTTAAGGCACTTACTTCTTTTTTGTATTTATCTACGCTAAAAAACTTTTGTGCATTTTCATTCATCTTGCTATTCTCGAATTGATCAAAAATAAAAGCCGTAAGTAATGTGGTAGCTGTAATTATAAATAATCTCCACCAAATATTACGCATAATAGTGACAAGTGTGATAAACACTGATATTATGATTCCAATAATAGGCGCAAGAAAAATAAAAAGCACTGTTTTTAAAATTGTATCTGCGTCAACAATTTTTGACCACGAGTAGTCTATTCCTTTTACAGATAATGCATGTGCGATAGCTGCACCAGCAAAACCTCCAATTAAAGTGTGCGAAGATGAGGAAGGAATGCCATACCACCATGTGAGTAAGTTCCAAAAAATGGCAGCAATTAATCCAGAAAATATTACAGGAAGCGTAATGAACTCTTTATAAACCGTCTTGCTAATTGAATTCGCTACCGCATGGTCTTTGAAAATCCAATAAGCAACTGAATTGAACAATGCTGCCCATAGTACAGCTTGAAATGGCGTCAACACTTTTGTTGAAACGACTGTAGCAATGGAGTTTGCTGCGTCATGAAACCCATTGATATAGTCAAATATAAGCGCTAACGCTATAATGATAATTAATAAAGTCATTGTAAGTTAAATTAAGCGTACTTGATAATAATAGATTCAATTACATTCGCTACGTCTTCAATTTTATCAGTAGCAATTTCAAGTACTTGATAGATTTCTCTTTTTTTAATTACTTCTTTGAAGTCATTTTCTTGTTCAAATAATTTCTCAATACTCATATCAAACACATCGTCCGCTTGATTCTCGATGCTATTAATTTTAATCATTGCATCTGTCATCTCTTTAATGTTCTTCATATTACGAAGACCAAGTACAGCTTTTTTAGTTTCTTGCGTGCCTTGTAAAACCAATTCGGCTAATTTGTGAATACCAGTATCGTTAGGATTTACCTTGTAAAAATTAATTTTTTTCGCAGAGGCATAAATATAATCTGCAATATCATCTAATGAAGTTGCGAGATAATGAATATCTTCTCTGTCGAATGGGGTGATAAAATTTCTACCTAATTCAGTGAAAATATTATGGGTTAACTCATCATTTTTATGCTCTAAATTTTCAATTTGTGCAAGAATATTTGCTCTTACATCTGCATTAGGTTCGTTGACCATTTCCTTTAATTTAACGCCCATTTCATTGACGCTTTCCGCAACGCTTTCAAATAATTGAAAAAAAACTCTATCCTTTGGTAAAAAGATCTTCATAATTGAATTGATGTCCATAATGGTTGATTTTTGTTGATTTATTCAGGGCAAACCTCCAAATTTTTCCTTTACTTATGTATGGTTGTATATTATCAAATTGTTAATTCAATTAAAGTGATTGTATATCAATTATTTACGTCATTTTTTATCAATTATTATTTATTTGGTAACAATTTGGTAATATATGGGTAACAATTTGGTAACATTAGATTATCAGCTTTGCCGAGTCTTTTACAAATATCAAATTCATGAAAAAAACGTCCGTTTATTTAATCATTGTGCTTTGCATTTTCGTTTCAGTTACACCTAAAACTATTGAGGCCCAAACCAAACCTGCTACTAAACAATGGTATGAGTCACTACAATTAAGAGGGTATATGCAAGTGCGTTATAACCGATTATTAGAGACCAATTCATTACTAAAATGTGACCAATGTGATAAAAGCTGGGGCGAGAATGGTGGTTTTTTTATTAGACGCGCCAGATTGATCTTTAGTGGGCAAATAAGCGAAAGGGTGTATTTATATTTTCAACCTGATTTTGTAAGTAGCGCCTCTTCCACTGCAAACCATTTTGCACAAATCAGAGATGCCTATATGGATTTAGGTTTAACCTCAGACAATACATATAGAGTAAGAATTGGCCAAAGCAAAGTGCCATTTGGGTTCGAAAACATGCAATCAAGCCAAAATAGACTCCCTTTAGATCGAAATGATGCACTAAATAGTGCTGTATCAAATGAAAGAGACCTTGGTGTAAACTTTTATTGGGCACCTAAAACAGTTAGAAAATTATATTCAAGCTTAGTGAGTGATGGATTAAAGGGGTCAGGAGATTATGGTGTTTTTGGATTTGGTGTATACAATGGCCAGACGGCCAACAAGCCAGAGGCCAATAATAATTTACATACAGTGATGAGGTTGACCTATCCATTTTCCATTGGGAATCAAATAATCGAAGCCGGCATTCAAGGATACACAGGTAAATATGTATTGGGTACAGACCAAATAAGTACTGGCGTCAAAATAAAGAAAGATAGATCTTACCAAGATGCTCGAGCAGCTGCCTCGTTTATATTATATCCTAAGCCTTTTGGTATCCAGGCTGAATACAATATAGGAAATGGGCCGGAATTTAATAAATTGACTGATTCAATTGAAAACAAAGCACTTAAGGGGGGATATATTACCACATCTTATAAAACCAGCGTAAATAACCAAGTATTTATTCCATTTACAAGATTTCAATACTACAAAGGAGGTAAAAAGCACGAGTTAGATGCAAGGTCTTATGAAGTAACTGAATTCGAGGTCGGTATAGAGTGGCAGCCTACTAAAAGCTTCGAATTAGTGACTATGTATACACGTTCATCTAGAAGGTTTGAAGATTTCAAAAATCAAGATAATTTACAAAAGGGGGGATTGTTAAGAATTCAGGCTCAGATCAATTTTTAAAATACAACTAGATCCAAAATCTACTCAAGAAAGCTTAGGTTCATTCTAATGAAAAAGGAGAGCTGGTTACCCGGCTCCCCTGTAAAATCCATAGCTTTCCCCCAAAAGCTGAAGCGAATTTCATACATCTAGATTATTTTATAACAAATTGAGTGAATAAATGAGTGAGGTAATAGGTTA
>JBFYPO010000102.1:0-14124 GCA_041303215.1 Asinibacterium sp.
GATTGGATCAAACCAATGCATATGGAACTGGAGGGCAAAAAGAAATCACCTTACAGCCATCCATCGACTATGTATTAAATAGTAAGATCAACTTGAAATTCTTCTTTGATCAAAGAAAGGCCACACCTTATATCTCTTCTTCTCCACCCATTACCAATACAAGGGCAGGGGTGAATGTGAGAATTGCGCTCTAAACTATTTTACATAATCTACGATTTTGCCTCATTGAACTATTTTACAAAATCTACGATTTTGTCTCATTGAACAATTTTACAAAATCTACGATTTTGCGAATGCCCATTTGATCATTTCCTTCCAAGTGACTTTTTTGCCATACATTAAGATACCTGTTCTGTAGATTTTAGCACTTAACCAGGTGGTGAATAAGAAGCCGCCGATTAAAGTACCCATACTCAATGCCAATTCCCAATAAGGAACGGTGGTTGGAACGCCATATGAAATTCTTGCCATCATCACCATTGGAGAACTAAATGGAATCACACTTGCCCAAAATGCCATTGGTGTATTGGGGTTTTGTATAACTACATTGGTAATGATATAAGAAAATATGATTGGCATCGTAATAGGGAACATTAAACTCTGCGCATCTTGAGGGTCTTCATTCACCACACTTCCTATTGCAGCAAATAAAGAAGCATAAAACAAGAAGCCACCTAAGAAATAAAATAAGAAACAGCCAATAATCAATGGCCAATTGGTAGTGGCTAAAGTGTGTTGAATAGCATAGACGTTTTTAGCAGATTCACTCGCTTGTGCAAGTCCAGCAGCACCCATCTGTCCATTGGATTGTTGCATCTGTTGTACCTGGTTTTGAATGTCATCTGGTAGCATACCCATGCCTATTCCTGTTAATGTAATGACAACAATAATCCACATTAAAAATTGGGTTAATCCAACTGCGCCAATACCAATGATTTTACCAAGCATCAATTCAAAAGGCTTCACGCTGCTTACAATCACTTCTGCAATTCTATTTGTCTTCTCTTCCATTACGCCACGCAACACCATGGTGCCATAGATAAACATGGTGATATAAATTAATAAACCACTTGCATAGCCAATGCCCATCGCCAAAGCGGCATTGCTTTCTTTACTCTTCTTTCCTTCATCTTCGTATGCTTTTAGTTCTGCAATTTGAGCAGAAGCATGGATAGAATCCAACACTATTTGTTGTATGCCTGCTTTTTCTAACATTTGGTCCTCAATCGCTGCATTGATTTTACTACTGATTTTTTCTTGAAGCGTAAACCCCATTGATTTCTTAGATCTTAAGATATAATCTGCTTTTCTTTCTCCATCAAATATCGGCATCAATAAAATATCTGAGTATCCTTTTTCTTTATAGTTGCTTGTGTCTACATCAGTAGGAAATTCAAATTTTAATTGTTTGCTATTTTTTAATTTATCCTTAAAAAATCCATTAGGGTCAACGACTGCAATTTTACGTTCCTCTGTACCCTTAAAGGAAAAATAAGCCGACCCAACTATCAAGCCAACCATTAACAAGGGCACTAAAAAAGTAACAATTAAAAAACGTTTATTTTTTACCCTGCTGGTATATTCTCTTTGTATGATGATCCAAATTTTATGCATAAAATATTTTTAATAATGTAGAGGATTATTTTTGATTCTTTAAATGTGTTGAAAAGCCCTTGCTTTAGCATGGGTGTCTTCTACTAATTGAATAAATATATCATTCAAACTAGGCAACACTTCGTTGTAGCTAATGATTGGTATTTGTTGTTCGATCAAATATTTCAACACATCATTAGAGGCAACGGTTTGGCTTAATTTGATGAATACCTTTTGTGCATTTTTCTCCTCTTTCTCTAGGACTGTAAATAAAGTATTGTCCTTCACCAATTGAGGATGTGTTGTTTCGATGGCAAAAATATGTTCCTTGTATTGTTGTTTAATATCAGCGACAGTGCCATCTAATATTTTTTTGCCAAGATTTACTAATACAATATGATCGCAAATTTCTTCCACTTGCTCCATACGGTGGGTGCTAAAAATGATCGTTGCACCTTTTTTAGCTAATGCATAAATTTCATCTTTTATTAAATTAGCATTCAAGGGATCTAATCCACTAAATGGTTCGTCTAAAATGATCAATTTTGGCTCGTGTAAAACAGTGATGACAAATTGTAATTTTTGGCTCATCCCTTTACTCAGGTCTTCCACTTTTTTATTCCACCAACTTTGCATTTCAAATTTCTCGAACCAATACTTGATACGCTCCATTGCTTCAGCTTTACTTAAGCCTCTTAATTGCGCTAGGTATAAAGCCTGTTCGCCAATTTTCATCTTTTTATACAAGCCACGTTCTTCTGGCATATAGCCTATTTCACGAATATCTAATAAGGGGTCAAAATGTTTGCCATCTAAATGAATGGTACCTCCATCAGGATAAAAAATACCGGTGATCATTCTAAGCAAGGTGGTTTTGCCTGCGCCGTTGGGGCCAAGTAGTCCAAAAATGCTGCCTTTTTGAATATCGAAACTGATATCATCTACTGCTTTTTGAGTAGCATAATGTTTCACCAAATGGGATAATTTTAATAAAGGCTCCATGTTATTTAATTTGACCTAAATGTACAGTGAATTCACAAATTTAAACGGGAGAATTTACACAAGTGGAAAAAGGGCGTAGTTGAGCGACTTGATGCTCGGAATATTGGATTATATTCGTGCAAATTATTATACTATGTTCTCCAAAAAATCCTTCCTATCTCTAGTGCTCTTGATTGCTTTAGTTAGCCTTTCAAGTTGGGGCTTTTTAGTACACCGTACGATACATCAAATAGCCATTTACAATCTGCCAGAACCGATGCGTAGTTTTTTCTATGCAGATATGGATAATTTGGTTTTTAATGCGCCAAGACCTGATATCAGAAGAAATAAAGATAAAACAGAGGATACCAAACATTTTGTGGACTTAGAGGCTTTTGGTCCTAATGCTGTGAATGAGATGCCAGCTGACTGGGAGGCTGCCGTAAAAAAATATGGTAAAGACAGTTTGATCAAATGGGGCTGGGGGCCTTACAATGCCATTATGCAATTGGAACATTTAACTGAAGCATTTAAATCAAAAAATAAAGACAGCATTTTATTTTATGCTGCTGACCTTGGTCACTATGTAGCCGATTTACATGTGCCATTACATACGACGATGAATTATGATGGACAGTTGACAGGACAAAAAGGATTACACCATATGTGGGAGACTTTTATTCCTGAAATTAATTTAGATCAGTTTATGTTATACAATACCCATCAAGCCAAGTACATTAAAAATCCTAGTGAAGCGCTATGGGCTGATGTTCGTAAAGCACACTTATTAGTTCCTCAAATGTTAGCTATCGAAAAAGAAGTGACAAAACAATTTACGCCTGAAACAAAATACCGCAATCAAATGCGTTATGGAAAAGAAGTAAAAGCCTACACTAAGCCCTTTGCAGAAGCTTATGCAAAAGGATTGGGTAATACGGTGAATGTTCAATTAATAGCCTCTGCCAATATGATTGCCGATTTTTGGTACACCGCATGGGTGAATGCAGGTAAGCCAGTTTTAACTTTATCAAAAGAGTCAAATGGTAATCTTGCAAAAGAGTTAGCTTCGTTTAAGCAAAATAAATTAATACAAGATGGTTTGTTAATTAGTAAAAAAGACAAGCCAGAAGATTAAATCATACACTCAATAAATAATGGGCCAATTCATTGACCCATTATTTATTTTAATTGCGCCGCAATGCTTTGTGCTAGTTTCTGGCCATCCATTGCGGCGCTTACGATTCCGCCAGCATAGCCAGCGCCTTCGCCACATGGGTATAAATTTTTTATTTGTGGATGTTGTAATGTATCCGCATCTCTAGGGATGCGAACAGGAGAGGAGGTTCTACTTTCTGTGGCCACCACAATGGCATCATTGGTGTAGTAGCCTTTCATTTTTTTTCCAAAAGCTTTAAATCCATCTTGCAAAGTGGTATGTACAAATTTTGGAAGTACTTCCGTTAAGTCAGCTGAATGTAATCCTGGCAAGTAACTTGCATCCGGCAAATCATTGGAGACTTTATGTGTACAAAAATCAACAAGCCTTGATGCGGGCGCTACTTGTAATCCACCCCCCGCTTTAAATGCTTGCTGCTCTACAAATTGTTGAAATGCTAATAACAATAAAGGATGATGTACATCTACCTCTTTCTTGGTGGCCTGTTTTAAAAATTGGGCCGCTGTAGCTAAATCTATTTGTACCACCATGCCGCTATTGGCATAGGGATTATTTCTTTTACTTGGACTCCATCCGTTGACCACAATTTCACCTGGCGCAGTGGCTGCTGGTGCAATAATTCCACCTGGGCACATGCAAAAACTAAATACACCACGTTCGTTCACTTGCTCCACTAAGCTATATGCTGCTGGTGGTAAATTAGGATCGCGGGTTAAGCAATGGTATTGAATTTGATCAATGATTTTCTGAGGATGTTCAACGCGAACGCCTAACGCAAAAGGCTTAGATTCAATCGAAACATGCTTTGTGTATAATAATTCAAAAATGTCACGAGCAGAATGTCCGGTTGCTAGTAGGAGGGCCTCAACTTTAAAGCTATCTCCATCAGCACAGTGAATCCTGTTGATTTTTTCATTGTCTACTTCAAAGTCCACCATCTTTTTTTCAAACAACACTTGTCCTCCAGAAGCTTCAATCTGAAGTCTCATGGCCGTGATGATTTGTGGAAGTTTGTTAGTGCCAATATGAGGATGGGCTTGATATAGCACTGTTTCGTCTGCGCCAAATTGGTAGAATAAACGTAATATTTTGTCAATACTGCCTCTTTTATTACTTCTTGTATACAATTTGCCATCACTATACGTGCCTGCGCCCCCTTCCCCAAAGCAATAATTACTCTCTGGATCAACAATGCCCTCTTTGTTCAATTTGGCAAGGTCCCTACGCCTGCTACGTACATCTTTACCCCTTTCTAATACAATGGGCCTTAGGCCTAATTGAATGCATTCTAGGGCTGCAAATAAACCTGCTGGGCCAGCACCAATAATGTGTACTTCTTTGGCATTTTTGGGTAGGGTTGGGAATAGATAAGGCTCAATCAATCTATCTGATATGGGCTCTTCTATAAACACCTGTAAAGTGAGGTTAATCCATACTTGTTGGCGACTTCTCGCATCTATGGATTGTTTCAAAATATGGTAGCCATTGACCTGGCTACTTGAGCAGCCCAGTTGTTGGGTAAGGGCTGTTAATAAAACCGACGCATTGGCTGCGTCGGTAGGAGTCATTCTAAGTTGTATTGTCTTTTGCATGGGGTTAGGTTTTTATCCTAAAAAATGCGTCTTTTTGCTAATGATCATCTAGAAAGGTAAGTCGTCGCTAGCATCACCTGGATCGCCAGCTGGCATATCAAAATAAGCGCCAGCATCAGAAGGGGCTGTATCGCCACCTAAGGCAACTGCTTCCATTCTCCATGCGTCTAAATTGGTGATATAGTTGTCTTTGCCGTCTTTGTTCCACTTTGAACCCTTAATATTGAACAATACCTTTACAGTATCGCCAATATTAAACCTGTCTGGCATGGTTGTTCTATCTTGAACACATTGAAATTTCACATAATTCGTGATGGTTTTACCATTGATGTCTTCCGACTTTTCAACCACAAATTCTCTTGTTTTAAAGGTCTCTTTTCTTTGGATCGTCTCGTATTTGGCAATTAATTTACCGATTAATTCGTAGCTCATAGTATAATTTATAGCTGTAAAGGTAGCATTTATTGGTCATAACTGTTTGGTGCTGAATCAAAACAAATGGGCATTCGTTTTTTTGAGCATAAATGCGTCCGATTTCGCATGTAAAATAAGTGGATAAACTAGGCTTTTTTGAGAAAAAGTCGTTACCTTGAACGCCTGGCATTAGTGATTGAGTAGCCCAAGAAATAGTGTTTACGGTACATGTAAAAAAAACCAAAAAAAAAAGTTTTTTTTTCAACATAAAGTGACCATATTCGCATTCTGGTTTACATAGAACTTATTCCAGAGGGAAGACAGATTTTTACTTATTCATTATATAAAGGTTTAGAAATACAAAATGGCTAAGAGTGCAGAACTAGTTTGGGCGAATTGTTTGAAGATCATCAAAGACATTGTTGAATGGCAACATTTCAAAACATGGTTTGAGCCAATTCAACCAGTTGAATTGAAAGACCAGGTCTTAATGATCCAGGTTCCTAGCCAATTCTTTTACGAGTATATAGAAGAGCATTACGTGAATCTATTAGCAAAAACTTTAAAGCGTGAGCTTGGAAAGGAAGCTAGATTAGAATATCGTATCATGGTGGATAGTGGTGCAAATGGTTCTAAGAATAAAGGCTCAATGGATTTGCCAGCAAGTGGCATGAAAACCTACAATAACAATGAGATGAATTTTCCGTTGGTTATTGACAATCCGGTTAAGAATCCATTTGTGATTCCAGGATTAAAGAAAATGCAGATTGATCCTCAGTTAAATCATAATTATACTTTTGATGCTTTTATTGAGGGAGATTGTAATAGGGTGGCGCGTCGTGCTGGTAAAACAGTAGCAGAAAAGCCAGGCGCTAATTCATTCAACCCATTGGTGATTTACGGTGGTGTTGGTTTAGGTAAAACGCATTTGGCTCAAGCAATCGGAAACGATGTAAAGCGTATCCATCCAAACAAAGTGGTTTTGTATGTAAGTTCTGAAAAGTTTATAAATCAGTTCCAGGACCATAGCCGCAACAATGCAATCAACGATTTTATCCATTTTTATCAATTAATAGATGTGTTAATTATTGATGATGTTCAGTTCTTCAATAGAGCCGAAAAATCTCAAGACGCATTTTTTGCCATCTTTAATCACTTACATCAAAGTGGTAAGCAATTGGTCTTAACATCAGATAAAGCACCTAAAGATTTAGAAGGTTTACAAGAGCGTTTATTAAGCAGGTTCAGATGGGGTTTGAGCGCAGACATTCAAGTGCCAGACTACGAAACAAGAATAGAGATATTAGAGAAGAAGATGAAGGCAGATGGTTTAGATATGCCTAAGGAAGTGGTGAAATATGTGGCGTATAATATCAATACGAATGTTAGAGAATTAGAAGGTGCGTTGATTTCTTTATTAGCGCAATCTTCTTTGAATAAGAAAGAAATTGATGTTGAATTAGCGAAGAAGGTTTTACGCAACTTTGTCAAGACAAGTAGCAAGGAAATCACGATAGACGCCATTCAAAAAATGGTTTGTGAATTCTTTGAAGTGCCTTATGATAAATTGTTACAAAAAACACGTAAGCGTGAGATTGTACAAGCCCGTCAAATCACGATGTACCTTGCAAAAGCATTTACTAAGAACTCATTAAAAACCATTGGAGAGCACTTTGGTGGACGTGATCACACTACCGTGATCCACTCTTGCCAAACGGTAAAGGATTTAATGGATACTGACTCCATGTTTAGAGAGAATGTTATGGAGTTGACACAGAAAGTACAGTTGGCTGCGATGTAGTCCATAGGGCTCGATCCAAGCTTCTGATTCATAGATATTTAAGATATTGATCCGGAATGAACTTTATTTAGTTTATTCCGGACTTTTTTTAGGAATTTAACTTTGTAGTGCTTATTTTTGCACCCCTCGAAAGAGGTTTCGGAGGAGAGGTGGATGAGTGGCTGAAATCAGTAGTTTGCTAAACTGCCGTACGGGTTAAACTGTACCAAGGGTTCGAATCCCTTCCTCTCCGCTCTTAAGTTCTTATTTTGGATTTTATACCGGTTAACAATATTTACAATGCAAATTGTAATAGGAACGGGAAGTAGCGCAGGCCGGTAGCGCACTTGGTTTGGGACCAAGGGGTCGCAGGTTCGAATCCTGTCTTCCCGACACAGACCCTCATATGACGCTGATTATCAGTTAGTTGTGTGAGGGTTTTTTCTTTCCATACCTCATACCATAACCAAGGACAACAGGATTAACTTAAAACTTTCTAATACCGATGACTCCAGTATTAGTTGTTTTCACTGATTGTCTGGATTGGTAACTGGTACCTCCTCCAAAGAACGCCATCGTAAAATAATAGCCTGAATCTCTTTCAGAAGAACTATGATAATTTCCATCAGCAAGACCTAACTGAGTCCAGGCGGGTGCAATTTTATTCCATTCATAATAACTAGGGATATACCAATCACTGTAGCCATCATACAAAACATTGTAGACATACTTTGCTGCATTTAATTCTGTAGTCGTTAAGTTATATAAGAGAGAAGTATTGTTTTTACCTGTTCCAAAATTCATCGAGGTATTACTATATGCCCCGTTG
This sequence comes from Asinibacterium sp., assembly GCA_041303215.1. Lineage (GTDB taxonomy): Bacteria > Bacteroidota > Bacteroidia > Chitinophagales > Chitinophagaceae > Sediminibacterium. Next base: position 8,367 of record JBFYPO010000102.1, read on the forward strand.
TTTGAATAACTTACCTGTATGCCCATGGCATGATTCATAATGATAAAGCCATGCGTTTGACCAGTCACATAACCCACATCCCCAGCTTGAAAAATGTAAGCTATTTTCCCGCCTAAATAACTGACGCCAAGGGCGATGGAGGAAGTATTAAAACTCACCTGTGCACCGTAGCCTGTTCCAGCTGCATTGGTTGCATAAGCTCTTATATAATAAGTAGTACCCGCATTTAATCCTGTTAAGTTGATTGTATAATTACCTGTACCATTTCCATTGATGAGTTTATTGTCATTGATGGTTGGATTGGCGCTCAGGCTCCAACATATGCCTCTGTTTACAATAGTAGTGCCGCCGTCAGAAGTAATATTTCCTCCTGTTGTTGCAGTTGCTAAACTAATACTCGAAGCAGCTGTGGTACTGATTGTTGGAACAACACCCAATGTGGAGAAGCTTTGTTGTACCCCATATACTGTTCCATTTGAATTGGTGGCATAAGCTCTAACATAGTACAATGTACTTGCGCTTAATGTAATGAGGCTACTAGTGAAATTACCAGTTCCTGTTCCATCATTTGTTTTTGTTGTTAATGCAATCGTAGGATTGACACTGGTGCTCCAAACAACACCTTTAGCGGTAATACGCGCACCACCATCTGAGCTAATGTCGGCATCTGCAGATGCTGTTGAGGAGGTGATGGTACTTATATTAAGTGCTGTGAATACAATGCCTGGAACTAAAGCAGTTCCGCCAGTTAGGTCTGTCCATTCAGTGCCATTGAATACTTGTAATTGTCCTCTTGTTCCGCAGTCTGTACACCAAATTACAGTGCCTGTGGTAGTGGAGATAGGTAAGGCATTTTTTTCGGTATTCGTTTTGTTCGGAAAATTATTGGGTGTAATGGTACTATTTGAAGCAGCAATAATTCTACCCTTTGCATCCACCGTAATAGAAGGGATGGTTAAAGAAGAACCATAAGTGCCAGAAGCCACTCCAGAGATAGAAAGTGTGGTTGCGTCTCCAACACTTGTAATATCTCCATTCAAACTAAGGGTGGGCAGATTCGTTAAGCTATTATAATCCCCGTTAAATAATAAGGGTTGATTACTCAAAGAATTATAATTACCATCGAATAAAATGGGTTTGTTGAGTAGGGAATCGTATTCCTTGCTAAAAAGAATGGGTTTATTAAGTAGCGCATCGTATTGTTTGTTAAACAAGACGGGTTTGTTTTTTAAACTATCGTAATCTAATTGAATTGAATAAGAGAAGGTGCTTTTATTTGCTAGTGTATCTAATGTAAATGCCTTTTTATAGGGCGCTAACATGGTGGTAGTGTCCGTGTAAGAAAGTTTAGATCCTATTGCACTATCTAATACATGAATCACTTGAGCTTTCACATAATTACGTAACATTTGAACGGTATCGGTTGCATTTAATTTTAACTGAAGTCCACTTGTTTGTGCAGCATAAAAAGCATAGGGAACAATCCCAAAACTAGTTGTGCCCATATTGATCCAATTATTTTGATAGGTCCAATTTTGTACTGGATTATTCGGCATCATAGCAATTTGAATGCCAAGAAAGAAGGGACCTTCTTCCCAGTTAAGCGCATGTAAGGATGGAATATTGCCTGCAGCTACATTGCCTTCTCCAATCAGGATGGAAAATACACCTCTTTCATCTGTTTTAGTAGTATGTACTTCTGTGAAAATCGTATTTCCTGTGATGGATTTAGCAATAATATTTGTTTGAACATAAATGATTCTTTCATTGGCAGGTGTGCCCGCTTCATCTTTAGCAATAGCTTGAAAGGGGATACCCAAAGGGATATTTTGAGCATTGATAGTTTGAATGCAACAAAAAAATAAACACAGTACAAATGAAATCGTTTTCAAAATAGGCTAGTCTTGTTTGATGACCTGCGTTACATCTAAAGTACTTGCAGACAGTACTTGTACAAAATAGTTACCAATGGGCAGCTGACCAGTATTGATGATGACACCTCCAGTGAAGTCAATACCTGACTGTGTTTTTTCTAAAACAATTCTTCCAATTAAGTCATACAATCGAATGATAAATATAGTATTAGGAGCAGTTTGCTTTTTTAATTGAATACGTAAGTAGTTGTTCATTGGCTGAGGAGATACCTTTAAACCATATTGATTGAAAGCAATTGGTACAATACATTCTGACTGAAATGCTACATTGGTAGCAATTGGATGATAGATAGATAATCCATTGGCCACAAATAAACAATTGGCATTTCCGGCGAATTGAAAAGATAGACTACTACTAACCAAATTGCGAGTGCTTACAATACTATTGATTTGAAAGGTCATAGTTTGGCTTTTACAAATAGTTGTATAGCTTGTCAACAAGAATAATATGTACATGATTGAATAACGCACTAGTGTGTTGTACTAAATATTTTTTGAATGAATATACTGTTTTGAGTATAGGAAAAAATTACAGTAGTGTATCCGATTTTGTCAATTTGGTAAGTATAATTGGTAGCTACTCCATTTTGTGTTTTACCCACTACCAACAAAGCCAATTGAGTATTGTTATTTACAACCTCGTACGTGCCAATGATGCCATCTGCATCTATGGTGCTGCCATCTTCTTTAAACTGTATATAATAAGTACTCCTGCCTATAAATGACTTTGTTTCATTATTTTGTAATGTATAATCCAGAAACCAGGTTTTACCTGAAAGCATGTTGTTTGCAAGTTTGGATTGGTCCATGTCTTTTGTGCATGCAAAGAGGCTTAAAAAGAGAAAAAGGTATAAATACTTTAGATTCATGATTTTTTTTCTATGGGGATGAAAAAGTTGAATTGCCATGCAACTAATTGCGCCTTAATTTGACTATTTAGTGTATTCTTGCCGAATTGATAATAAAACCCTATCCGTTTCTTATGTTGAACTAAGTATTCGAATCCTGTATTGCCTGTTAAAAAATAATAGTTTGCTTTTTTATATTGTTTTTGATCGATGTTTTGAGGGCTGATTTGAAAGTCAAAGCCTGGTCCTATCAGCCAATGAATACGAGCTATTTCATTGTTACTATTGAAAAGGGGTATTTTGTAGAAGAGTTGCATGCCAGCATACCAACTTGGATTTTTAATAGGGTAGGCGTAGTAATTGGAGATAAGAGGTGAAAACTTTTCTGTATCGATTTGTTTGATCTTGCTGGATTGGTAATTCAGGTAAGTATGGATGCTCCATACGTTTTGTTTATTATAAGCTATATCCCAGCTTGCACCTATTTTAACGCCAATTGGAAATGCATCGTCATAATTACTAGCATATATAAAGGGACTTTGGTAAGCTGTTGTATTTACTTTTTCAATAGAATACTGTAAGCCAACCTGTAGGTAGGTCTTTTTTATATGTATCTTTTTCCAGATATCTTTCCACTGATTGGATAAATAAAGTGCGTCTTTTTCCTGAACCGAAAGCCCTTGACTAGATACCTTATTGATTGAACTTAGTCCAAAACAAATAAGAAGTAGGTAAATGCTAGATTTATAGAAGTTCAAATGCGGTAACAAAGGGTAAGATTTAGTCTAACAAATAGACTGAATTATCTTAATAATAATGTGGGGCCTATGCCTTATCCTACTTGCTGAAGTTGGCAATGGCCCATTTAAGCAAATTATTATTGTTATTCTCTAGATTTAGTTTCTTGCTGATATTGTAACGATGATTACGGACTGTTTTTTCAGAAATAAATAGTTCTTCGCCAATCACCTTACTTGTTTTTTGCTGGGCAATCAAACTTAGTATTCTATACTCAGAATGACTTAATTCGCCCATTAAGTGCATATTTTCTTTTTTTGAATCAATGTACTTGAATGCAATACGAATGGCCACTTTAATTTGTGCTTCGTTCCATGGCTTTACAATGTAATTTATCGGCTCTGTCTCATCTGCTTCTTCTGTATACTTTATGCTGGCGTAGCTGGTGATATAGATCACTTCTGTAAATGGATAAAGCTTGATGGTTTCTTTGGCAAAATCTATTCCATTTGTTTTGGTGTTTAAATTGATATCACAAAGTAAAAGCTGCGGCTGAAAAGTAGTTAATTCAAGCATTCCCTCTTCATAGGAATGAACAAGATTCGTTTTATAACCTTCATGAAGGAGTATTTCTTGTAAGTCCAAGCCGACAATGAGTTCGTCTTCTAGGATCAATATTTTATTGTTTTTGTTCATGATTATGCTTTAAAAAAGATGATATAAGTAGTGCCATTAAAATTTTCAATTTCATACCTGCCTTGAATTTGTTTCACTAAATTTTTGATGAGGTACATGCCCAAACTTTTTGTTTTAATGTCGGCTGGGTTGAACCCATTCCCATCATCACTTAGCTTCATTTGAAATCCGTCTTGTATGCGCTGTAAATCAATTGAGATGAGCCCTGATGTCCTGCCTTTAAAGGCGTATTTTAAACTGTTAGAGATGATTTCATTCATGAGTAAACCCATTGTAATGGATCGGTCCATCGCCATTTCAATAGATGGGTCAATGTTCAGTTGTATGCTAATGTCTTTTTCCTCGTTCAAATACAAGGATAGTAAGTAATCTGAAATAGTTTTAATATAGGATGCCAAATTGACTTCTTTAAAACTTTCATTCTCATGTAAGTTTTGGTGCACTAAGGACATGGTTTTAATCCTGTTTTGTACCATCGAAAGGGATTGATTTAGCTCGGGTGTTTCTAGCCTTCTTTTCTGCAAATTGATCAAGCTATATATTACTTGAAGATTGTTTTTTACCCGATGGTGTAGTTCTTTTAATAAAACTTCATTTTCTTCGTTTTTCTTTTCAATCAATAGCCTACTTCTAGTTTTTTGAACACTATTCACAAATAAGATAACGAGACTTACAGAAGCCATAACGGCTACAATAATCGTTGCCCATAAAAAGGCTAATTGTGCTTTTTTTTCTGATTTTTCTTTTTCCAGATTCACTTTGGTGATTATCAAGTCTTTTTTCCTGGCATCTATTTCTATATTGCTAAGTAGTAGTATAGCTTGAAATTTACGGATCGATTCGGTCTGTATATCTTTGAGTAGAATATATTGATTGGCATAGAGGTAGGCAGAGTCAAATTGATTTCTTTGTTGATAATAAGCAGCTTTTAAAGCACTTAATCTAATGAGCATCCTTTTATCTTCTTTATCTAGGGTAAGTTGATTAAGTGTTTTGATGAAGCTGGCTACTTTATGAGTTGCATTTAATTGTAAGTAGCAATTTGCTAAATGGATCATTTTAAAGATCTTATTATTTTCATCATTTTCGCTAGATCTAATATCAAATTCTAACAATTGTATCGCTTTTGAATAGTTGCCTTCCATCATATAACACCTCCCTAAATAGCCTTTAAAGCTTGCCTGAGCGTGCAAGTGAATCTTAGTTGGTTTTAGTTGATTTTCGTTGACTAAATTTTGCTGTGCTAGATCCAATCCTGCCTTAAAATATTTTCTAGCGCTATCAATGTTTTCTAACTCCAAATAAAGTGTCCCTAATACTCTAAAGAATTTGTATTGATTGGCAATTTTTAAAGGTTTTTTATTTTCATAGATTAAAAACTCTTTTAATGCCAATTCGTGTAATTCAAAATCCTGATAGATATCATAGGAACCAATGATGAAACCTTTATTTAGGCGAATTTTTCGAACTGCCAACGCTTTTTCTAAATCATTGGTTTGTATATAAGCTTTCTCAAGTTTTGCTAATGTCTTTTGTAATTGA
>JBFYPO010000103.1:0-6180 GCA_041303215.1 Asinibacterium sp.
TTTTTATCCAGGATGTCATTGGGGATCGTCTTGGGCTTAATTTATTATTACACCAAAAATATTTGGTTGCCGATTTTAATGCATTTTGTAAACAATGCAATTGGCGTGTCTGCTTTGTATATGGTCAGAAATAATCCAAAACAAGTAGACAAAGTATTGGATAGTAATCTTGGATTTTATTGGCTCTTATTGGGTGTATTGATGCTTGTGCTTTTGTTCAAACAACTTAGAGCAACCCTTCCTGCTGATGCAGTTGAAAAAGAAACAACTTCTTAATTTTAATCTTTATTAAATATAATTCATGGCATTTAATTTTTCTGTTTTTAAAGTAAGGGCATTGTCTGCGATCGTTTTTGTGGTAGTTATGTTAGCAGGACTTTTATTTAATAATTGGTCTTTCTTTGCTTTATTTTTATTGATACAAGTGGGCTGTTTGATTGAATACCAAAAATTAATGCGTACCATTTTTCCTTCTTATGCAACCATTTCAAAATTGCATCAATGGGGGATGGTCGTAGTGGGAATCTTGATGATGACAAGCTTAGCGCCTACAGATATTCTTTTACCTGCCTCTTTGCTTCAGCAATTGCCAATTGCTTTTCAGGGGATTGGATTAAGATGGATTGGCTTGAAAGCGATGCCGGTCGCATTGGTGCTGATGATGGTGGCAGATGTTTTTGCTCGAAAAGCAGCCATTAAAAATCTAGCCATCAGTTTTTTTGGCTTCATCTATATTAGCATTAGTCTTTCTTTGTTTTTTGCTATAAGAGGTATGTTTATGAATTCGATGATGGCCATGTTTATTCCAAATATAGAATTGATGGTGCCTATGCTAGTGATTGTAACAGTTTGGGTGAATGATACGATGGCTTATTTAGTGGGTTCATTTATAGGCCGCACACCCATTTCTCCTATCTCGCCTAAAAAAACTTGGGAAGGAACGATTGCAGGCGTGATTTTATCGGTGGTTATTTTATCAATTGTTGCGGGTCAATTTATCCCAATTGCTTCTAAGTATTTGTTTATGATCACTTTTGTAGCGTCGGTGATGGGTAATTTGGGAGATCTTTTTGAAAGTAAATTAAAACGCTTGGCTGGTGTGAAAGACAGTGGTAGCATGATGCCTGGACATGGTGGTTTCTTAGATCGCTTTGATTCGGTATTATTTGCAGGTCCATTTGTTTGGATATTGCTTCAATTTATCTTTTAGATGAATTACCTTTGTCGAAATTGTTTTTATGACCATACATAGAGAAGGTGCCGCAACCATTGCCTTAGTTGCTTTTGTGGTAGGCATTTTAAACTTGATTAACTTTTCTTATTTATTTCCTATAAGTGCTTTTTTGGCTTGGGCTGTTTTTACCCTCCTTTTAGCTTTCTTTTTATTCATTGTTTCTTTCTTTAGAATGCCGAAGCGTGCATTGACTAATGATGCTGCTGCGATTGTATCTCCTGCAGACGGCAAAGTAGTAGTGATTGAAGAAGTAATGCCAGATGAATTTTATCAAGAGCCAAGAATACAATTAAGTGTATTTATGAGTCCAGCGAACGTGCATGTAAATCGCTTGCCCGTTGCTGGTAACATCGTATACAATAAATACCATCCTGGAAAATTTTTAGTAGCATGGCATCCAAAATCATCTACAGATAATGAAAGATGGTCTGTAGTAGTTGAAAATGAAAAAGGATCTATTTTGTTAAAGCAAATCGCTGGTGCACTAGCCAGAAGAATTTGTAATTATGCACCCGTTGGCACTCAGTTCAATCAATGTGATGAATATGGTTTTATCAAATTTGGTAGCAGGGTAGATCTATTATTACCGATAGGCACAGAGATTACTTGCAAGATTGGTGACACGGTGAAAGGTGGCGTGACTGTGTTAGCAAAGTGGTAAGCTTAGCTTATGCTGGTTATAAAATGTCTTCTAATTCCTTTAAATGCGTAATGGTATAGGTTGCAGGCACCGTTGGTATAGCCTGAATATGGTTCACAAAAATCGTATCCATTCCTATATTAATTCCCCCTTGTATATCTGCTGACTCATTGTCCCCAATCATGATACTCGCTGCTACCGTTGCGTTGGCATTTTTTAGCGCGTATTCAAAAATGTCTTTATGCGGCTTTAAACTATTACTTGCTTCTGAAGTGATGACTTCTGTAAAGTAATTAGCCAAACCTGAATTGGTTATCTTTTTAAACTGCACCGATTCAAATCCATTGGTGATTAAATGCATTTTATAATCCTTGTTTTTTAAATAATCTAGGATGTTCAATGTGTAGGGAAAAAGATGTGTTTTATTAGGTAGAATTTCTAAATAAGCGTTTGAAATTTCTTTTGCTAGTTTTTCGTTCGCCACTTTGAAATCCAATAAGCTTAAATAAACGCGCTTCCACCTTAATTCTTCTTGTTTGATAAAGCCTTTACTATATCGATCCCATAAACGATGGTTATGAGCAGAATAGGTGCTGTAAAATCCATCAAAATCAGTGATGCCTTGTCCAGCTAGGTCATAGGTATTGTATAGTTCTTGGATGCATTCCTTAGAATTGGTTTCAAAATCCCAAAGGGTATGATCTAGGTCAAAAAACAGGTCTTTATAAGCCATTTGAATTGGATGAATTGATAATTGAAATGCTAAATTACCATTTTGCTTGGTATCTTTATCTTGTAAAGTATTAAATTATGAATATCGTTATTACAGGTGCTTCAAAAGGAATTGGTTTTGCAACTGCTAAAGCATTTGCTGCAGCAGGTCACCATTTATATTTAACGAGTAAGACAGCAGCAGACCTTGCAGCAGCTGCCGCTGAATTACAAGCCGCGTATCCATCTGTTACTATTGAATATGTACACGCAGACTTAGCTATCAAAGGACAAGTGCATTGCTTTTCTGAGTGGTTATTAGCAAGGGCTGTCCCTGATGTATTGGTGAATAATGCTGGTTATTTTTTACCTGGTCAATTACAAGACGAAGCAGAAGGACAATTAGAAGCGCAATTGAATGCAAATTTATTTTCTGCCTACCATTTAACAAGAGATCTATTGCCTAGCATGATTCAAGTAAAGCAGGGTCATATTTTTAATATTTGTTCAATCGCATCTTTGCAAGCGTATCCTCATGGAGGCTCTTATAGTATTTCTAAATATGCTTTATTGGGTTTCTCTACTAACTTGAGGTTAGAATTAAAAGATAAAGGGATCAAAGTGACTGCGGTCTGTCCTGGTGCCACGTATACCAACAGCTGGAAAGGGTCCGGCGTATCGGAGGAAAGAATTATGGAAGCGGATGATATTGCTAAGATGATCTATGCTGCTACCCAATTGAGTCCACAGGCCGTGGTGGAAGATATTGTGTTGCGCCCTCAGTTAGGAGATTTATAATCTTTCTACCTCCTCGTCATCGAATGTATTATTAGTTGCAGCAAATTTTGCTCTTGCTTCTTTGGTGGCGGCCAATCTTTCAATGATGACTGCTGCAATCAATTTTGCTGCATCTTCATTCGGATTAGATTGCAAAATGGTTTTTAATTTATTTTCAGCAACATCAATGCGGTATAGTAGTTGCACCAATTTGTTAAAGTCATGGTTGATACAATCATTGATATAAGCAATTAAATCGCTGGACGACAATTGTTCAATTTCCTGTAATGCTATTTCCATGGTATAGGTTTTACCTGATTTTTTCTGTGACCCCTAAGCTGAATAAAGCAAAGTCATATTTTACAGGGTCCTTAGGATCTAAAGTTCGGCAATAATTGGTTAATTCAATCGCTGTAAGCCAATCTATTTGGGGCCTGGATAGCAATCCAAAGCTTCTTGAAACTCTTGCTACATGTACATCAATAGGGATAATTAAATCGGCTGGACGAATCGCTTTCCAAAGACCAAAGTCCACGCCTTGCTTATCTTTCCTGACCATCCACCTTAAAAACATATTGAGTCTTTTACAAGTAGAACCTTGCGCTGGGGAAGCAATGTGTTTTTTACTTCGATGGGGCGCTTGATCTAAGGAAAAAAAGTAGTCTTTAAAATGGGTTAATCCAGCTGCTACTGTAGTTATTTTCTTACCATTGCTTTGATCGGTAAAAAAAGCAGTCTCTAAACTGGATTGGGTTGCATAATGCTTTTTAAAAAAGGCGATACAGTATAATAGGTCTGTATCATTGAAAGTGCGGTGCTTAAAACCAATTAATTTTTTTAAGTCTTTCGGTTGATGTTGTGTACAGAATTCAAAAGGGGCATTGTCCATTCTTTCGAGCAACTCTTTACTCTTTTGAATAATGGTTGTGCGAATCCCCCATGCAAAAATAGCTGCAAAAAAAGCAGCAAGTTCAATGTCTTGCTGCTTTGTAAACAAATGGGGTATACTGATAGGATCTTTCTCAATAAAATCAATATGGTTGTATTGCTTTACTTTTTGATCCAGTAAATTTTTAATTGCTTGATTCATTATCCAATGGCCTGTGCTAAATCTGCAATAAGATCTTCTGCATCTTCGATACCTACACTTAAGCGAATCAATCCATCTGCAAGTCCATTGGCAAGTCTTTGCTCACGAGGTATAGATGCGTGCGTCATGCTCGCTGGGTGATTGATTAATGACTCTACGCCGCCTAAACTTTCTGCCAATGAAAAGAGTTTGGTACTTGATAATACTTTTGTTGCAGCAGCGACGCTATCATCTTTTAAAGTAAAACTCATCATGCCGCCAAAACCGCGCATTTGCTTTTTAGCAATATCATGGTTAGGATGGTCTGTAAATCCACACCAGTAGACCCTTTCAACTTTAGGGTGTTGACGTAAGTAATGGGCAATTTTTTCACCGTTCTCACAATGACGCTGCATTCTAACATGCAAAGTCTTAATGCCTCTTAATACCAGAAAACAATCTTGTGGCCCAGGAACAGCACCTGTACTTTTTTGAATAAAATATAACTGGTCTCTTAAAGCTTCGTCATTCATGACCAAACAACCTTGAATTACATCACTATGCCCTCCTAAATATTTAGTAGCAGAATGCATCACTATCGTTGCACCTTGGTCTAGTGGATTTTGTAAATAAGGAGAGGCGAAAGTATTGTCAACACATACCATACAATTGTGTTGTTTGCCAATCGTGGAGATCGCTTCAATATCTGTAATATTCATCAATGGGTTAGTAGGTGTCTCCACCCAAATTAACTTTGTCTTTGCAGTCATTGCATGAACTACATTTTCTGGATTAGAAGTATCTACATAGTTAAATTTAATACCCATTTTTTCGTGCACTTTCGAAAACAACCTGAATGAGCCACCATACATATCATGTGCCGCAACCACTTCATCCCCAGGAACTAATAAACGCATTACTGCATCTGTTGCTGCTACACCACTTGCAAAAGCTAATCCAAATTTTCCATTCTCAATTACAGCAAATGCTTCTTCCAAAGCAAAGCGGGTAGGGTTTTGACTCCTTGCATACTCGTAGCCCTGATGTACGCCAGGAGCGGATTGTACGTAAGTAGAAGTTTGATAGATCGGCGTCATAATAGCACCAGTGCTTGGGTCTGGATGCGCACCAGCATGGATGAATTTAGTACCTAGATTATTTTTATGGCTCATGATGTTTTTATTTTTAGCAACAATTATAAATTGATTTTTGTTGAATGAAGTGGGGGTTGAATTAGGAATGCTTAATTTGGTTACCGTTTTTAAACATGCGATATGAAAATAGGGACGGAACGATGACCATCACTGCGGTAGCAATCATAAAGCTTATAAAACCAAATTTCATGGGTAAGGTAAAGGTAGCGACTGCTTGAAACAAACCGCCATATAACCAAACCTTTCCAGCTACTTTATGGGTTTCATTCCAGTTGTCTACATTTTCTAAAGTCCATGGCAATTTAAATCCGACAAAATAATTTTGTCCAAATTTGGGCATATAGATGCCAAGTCCAGCAAAGGACAAACCTAAGAGTGGTAAAAGTATATTTCCCACATTGACATTATCTGCATGCGTTGAAGAATAAATAATGATGCAACTCAATAAACTTAAAAAAGCAACTGTAATCAAGGCAAAGTTTTTATAAAGCGTATCGTTTTTTTGATCGTATTTTTTTGGATCAATTGATTTCAAGTTGGTCATCAATAGATACACGAAGATACTCACTGCACCCATGATCCCTGGTCCAATAAA
>JBFYPO010000104.1:0-18097 GCA_041303215.1 Asinibacterium sp.
GCCACTTTTGCAATTCTTGGATGGATGATTTCAATATCAATCCCTATTGGACCTTGATCATCTACCCCACATGCAGCATACCCATTACAATGCGAAAAAGAAAAATGAAAAGGCACGCCGATTAAATAGGGTTTGCCATTATCCGCCATCACCAATTGATCTAAGTTCGCTTCTGGCATCATCAACTTAAATAAAAGTCGAACCGCTAAATGTTGCCTCCTTCTTTCTTCATTTGCGATAGGTACAGCCAGTTGCACATCTGTCTCAAAAAAAGAAGCTGGTTCTTGGATCTTCCAAATCGCTAAATGGGCTGTCTCGTTGATATTTTGTTGATAAAAGAAAGGCATTTTGAAGTAGATTGCGTTCTGTTTTAAAAGCCGAAATTAAACATAAAAAGATTAAGATGATTTTATCAGATACACGCATATTAGAAGAAATTGAAAAAGGAACCATAAAAATTGAACCTTATCACCGTAAAGATCTTGGGAGCAATAGCTATGACGTGCATCTTGGAAAATGGTTGGCAACCTATGACAATGCTGTTTTAGATGCCAAAGCGCATAACACCATCACTTATTTCGAAATTCCAGAAGAAGGGTTTGTATTAGAACCAACTGGTTTTTATTTAGGCGTAACATTAGAATACACAGAGACGCACGCACATGTACCTTTCTTAGAAGGTAAATCTTCTACAGGTCGTTTAGGCATTGACATCCATGCCACTGCAGGAAAAGGAGATGTTGGTTTCTGTGGTTATTGGACCTTGGAGATTTCGGTAAAACAACCTGTGCGTGTCTACAAAGGCATGCCTATTGGTCAATTAATCTATTTCCCAGTGGATGGTGAGATTGAAGTGAGCTACAATAAAAAAGCGAATGCTAAATACAGTGGCCAACCAGAAAAACCTATCGAGAGTATGATGTGGAAGAACCAGTTTTAAGACGGTAAGCCCTTACCCATTTTAAAACCTCTGCATAACTAGCCAACCCTGCTGCCTGTTGATTCCATTTTAAGAATTGATCATACAGCTGCGTAGATGCTTCTATTTGCTTTCCTGACCTAGCACTAAAGAAAGCCCTAATGGCTTGCCTATCTTTTATAACTGCCGGACTTAATAATGCTTTGTTTTTTGCTATTTGCGCCTTCCATGAATCATAGCCTTTGGTACCTGCAAGCAATAATAATTGTGCATCCTGTGCGTAGGTAAATAGTTGTAACAACATCGAATACCTGAGGACGGGGTCTCCAGATTCAGCAGTCGCCACATAAGCTATAAAATTGGCTTCCGTCTCTGAGGCATAGCCCATTTGATGGGCCATTTCGTGGGCAATGGTATAAGGCTGGGTCCATGAAGGTAGATCGGCCCGAACAATCGCTTCGCCCGTGAGGGGTTGATAAAAAGCCAGGTAGCCAATATAATCGCCCCAGGTTGGGAAAACAGCCTTTTTTAAACTTGGGTAACTGAATTGGATTTGCTGATTATGATTGCTTAATTTACCATAAGCCAATTCGACACGGGTTTTAATTTGCTCAAATTTGAAGGACTTCGCCGAAATATGGTTCAATGCTGCCCTCGTTTGATTTAGCTCTTGAATCAATTCATAGGTCAAGATGTTCATCTCTTCTAGCGCTACTTGAGCATTTTTAGGTGCTTGAGGTCTTAATTGGAAGGCGTAGGATGGATCTGACTGAAGGTAATTTAGTCCCCAAATCAACTGAAAAACCACGAATAAACGAAGCCCAAGCCAACCGAATTGGAGCAATAGAAAACCCATTTTTTGCCTTAAATGATTGAATTTTTTTATTGAATTAATATAACTTATACTATTGATTATCAATACTATAATAAATATTATATAAATAAATTCTCCGATTGCAAATGGAATCCAACCCAATAAAAAACGAAGACAAATGGTCCAGTACTTAAAAAGACCCTTAGTGTAGTAATTGGCCACTTCTTGAGGATAAAAGGGCGCAAGGAGACAGATTCCCAAAAGAAGGAGCCAAATAATAGGCACTATGAATTGGTTTAAACCCGCTCTAAATCGATACATTTGTACAGAATAATTATCTAGTAAAATTAGTATAAACTTTGTCTTTTGACTGATTTTTACTAACTTTGCAACCCTTAAAGTACGGTTATGGGCCATAACAGGTCATTTGAAATTCCATTTGTAGGCTTAACCGCCGGTGAACATGAGTTTGAATACCGTATTGAGGATCAGTTCTTTTTAGATTTTGGACCACAAGATTTCAGTAATTGTCAGACCAAAGTGAAACTCCTTTTGGATAAGCACTCAGGTTTTATGCAACTACATTTTGATATTGATGGGACAATTGATACCCTTTGTGATAGATGTGGCAATCCACTTGCTGTTCAACTTTGGGACGAATTCGACATTGTTGTAAAACTTGTTGATGACGCCGATAAGATGAATAGTGAAGAAGAAGACCCTGATATCTTTTACTTAGACCGTAACGAAAGTCACCTGTCTATCACCAATTGGATCTACGAGTTTATTAACCTGAGTATCCCCTTGCAACATATTTGCAAAGTAGATGACAAAGGAAAATCAACTTGCAACCAAGAAGTGATTGACCAACTCAATTTCTTTAATGAAAACCCTCCTGCCGAAGCGCCTTCTAAGGATATTTGGAAAGGATTGGATCAGTTCAAAGATTTAAAAGACTAAACAAGAATAGAACAGTAAATAAAATAGATTAAAAATTTAAAAAATAAGAGATGCCTAATCCTAAACGCAGACACTCACAACAACGTAGCGCTAAAAGAAGAACACACTATGTTGCTCAAGAAGTAACTTTAAGCAAAGATGGTACAACTGGAGAAATCCATGTTCGTCATCGTGCACACGTTCAAGAAGGAAAATTATACTATAAAGGAAAATTAGTAGCTGAGAAAGCGCCTTTAAAAGCATAATCATCCCAATAAAATGAATATTGGTATAGATATGATGGGTGGTGATTTTGCACCACTTGAAGCTGTCAAAGGCGTTCAATTCTATTTATCCAATGCACAGCATAATTTATATTGCATAGGTGATGCAACCCAGCTGGAAGTACTCTTTCAGGAACATGGGATTGCCTCACCTTTTTTGCATTTGGTAGATGCACCAGAAGTAATTGGCTACCATGAACACCCAACAAAAGCTTTAAAAGAAAAACCAAATTCTTCGATCGCCATTGGGTTTCGATATTTAGCAGAAGGAAAGATTGATGCATTTTTAAGTGCCGGTAATACTGGCGCCATGTTAGTGGGTGCCATGTTTAGCATCAAACCCATCAAAGGTGTTTTACGTCCAACCATCGCTTCCCTATTACCAAAATTAAATGGTCAAACAGGGATCCTTGTAGATGTTGGTTTAAATGCAGATTGCAAACCAGAGCAATTGAATCAATTTGCTATTTTAGGTAATTTATACGCCAAACATATCTTAAACATAAATGCCCCAACAGTGGGTTTATTGAATGTAGGAGAAGAAGAAGGAAAGGGTAATTTATTAGCGCAAGCTACCTACCCACTCTTAAAAGAAAATACCCATATTCAATTCATAGGAAATGTAGAAGGTCGCGATGTCTTTAATGACAGAGCGGATGTGATTGTTTGTGATGGGTTTACTGGAAATATTATTTTAAAAACTGCAGAAGCAATGTATGAAGCTGCTGCACATCAAGGTCTAGGAAATGATTCTTTTTTTGGACGTTTCCATTTCGAAAATTATGGTGGTACCCCTGTTTTGGGCGTGAATAAACCTGTCATTATTGGTCATGGTATCAGCAACGCAAAAGCATTTTCAAATATGATTGCATTAGCTGAAAAAATGATCGACACAAAATTCTGCGATATCATCACTAGCAATTTTGCTAACATCCTTTAGTTTTTCGAGTATTTTAACTTAATTTCACCTACAATAAAAGCATTCCTTTTTATGTGGTTAAACAATGTATTGGAGACAATTGGGAATACCCCACTTATCCGTCTTAATAAAGTAAGCGAAGGCATCCCAGGTACCATTTTAGCTAAAGTGGATTATTTTAATCCTGGTAATTCAATTAAAGATAGAATGGCTTTGAAAATGGTGGAAGTTGCAGAAGCAGAAGGGAAATTAAAACCCGGCGGAACCATTATCGAATGTACCAGTGGCAATACCGGAATGGGTTTAGCTTTAGCAGCGGTTGTAAAAGGGTACAAATGTATCTTCACTACCACAGATAAACAGAGCAAAGAAAAGATGGATATCTTAAGGGCCGTGGGTGCCGAAGTGATTGTATGTCCTACCAATGTTGAGCCAGAAGATCCTGCGAGTTATTATTCTGTTGCAAGAAAATTGGCTGCAGAAATACCCAACTCCTACTTCTTTAATCAGTATGATAATTTAGCGAATAGACAAGCCCATTATGAAAGTACTGGTCCTGAAATTTGGCGTCAGACCGAAGGAAAAATTACCCACCTTGTATGTACAGCAGGTACAGGTGGTACCATCACGGGTACTGCAAAATATTTAAAAGAACAGAACCCCAATATTCAAGTTTGGGCCATCGATCCAATAGGCTCTTTGTTGACCCATTACTATCAAACAGGCGAAGTGGATATGGCTTATGTAAAGCCCTATATCGCAGAAGGATTTGGTGAAGATTTTGTACCTGCGAATTATGACATGTCTATGATAGATCATTTTGAGCAAGTAGCGGATAAAGAAGGTGCTTTGATGACAAGAAGGTTAGCAAAAGAAGAAGGCTTGTTCTGTGGCTACTCGGCAGGAAGCTGCTTTCAAGGACTCACTCAATTAAAAGACAAACTCAAACCAGAGGATGTAGTAGTTTGTATCTTCCATGACCACGGAAGTCGTTATGTGGGAAAAGTCTACAATGACGATTGGATGCGATCCAAGGAATTTATAGACTAATTATTATCATTTTTAAGGTGTTTTTTAAGACGGTAGCTAACAGCCGTTTGGGTCTTAAATTGTATATTTGTTACTCAATATTTAAACTATGAACAAGTACAGATCAGGCGTCTTATACGGTAAAGAACTAGAAGCATTATACAACGATGCTAAAGCCAATAATTTTGCAATTCCAGCGGTGAATACCACCGGTACAGATACGATTAATGCAGCGATTGAAACAGCGGCTAAAGTTAAGTCCCCTATTATCATTCAGTTCTCTAATGGTGGCGCTCAATTTATTGCTGGTAAGGGTATGCCAAATGACAATTTACAGGCAAATATTCAAGGTGCTATCGCTGGCGCATTGCATGTGCATCAGGTGGCTAAATTTTATGATGTTCCTGTTGTGTTGCATACTGACCATGCTTCTAAAAAATGGTTGCCATGGATTAGTGCTTTAATTGACGAAAGCGAAAAATACCACAAATTACACGGACAACCATTGTTCAGTTCTCATATGTTGGATTTATCAGAAGAACCTATCGAAGAGAATATCCAAACCTCTGTTGAATTCTTTAAGCGTATGGCTCCATTGGGCATGGGTATTGAAATTGAACTAGGTGTAACTGGTGGTGAAGAAGATGGTGTAGACAACAGTGGTGTTGAAAATGACAAATTATATACGCAACCAGAACACGTTGCTTATGCTTATACTGAATTAGGTAAAGTAGGTAACTTATTTACAGTTGCTGCAGCCTTTGGAAATGTACACGGTGTATATAGCCCAGGTAATGTTGAATTAAAGCCTGAAATTTTACACAATAGCCAATTGCATATAGAAAAAACAATGGGCACTGCTCCAAAACCAGTTTACTTTGTATTCCATGGTGGATCTGGTTCTCCTCAAAATCAAATTAGAGAAGCAATTGGATATGGTGCGATCAAAATGAATTTAGATACCGACTTGCAATGGGCTTTCTGGGAAGGTGTATTAGGCTACTATAAAAAGAATGAAGCTTATTTGCAAACTCAATTGGGTAATCCAGAGGGTGCAGATAAACCTAATAAAAAATATTATGACCCTAGAGTTTGGTTAAGAAAAGGCGAAGAGTCTTTCATCCAACGTTTAGAGCAGTCATTTGACGATTTAAATTGTATCAATAGAAACGCTTAAAATTTCCCCTATGCGTGAAAAAGTAGAAGATATTGAAGTAAACCTGACAGGTGAAGAGCTAAATCATTCTGATGCTGCTGATAAGTCAAGATGGTTTAAAAGAATCAGAAAAGGGATAAGTACTTCGACTGCAGAAAAAAAGGAAACGCCAGAAGGTTTGTGGACAAAATGCCCTACCTGTAACCATATTTGTACAAGTTCTGAATTAAAAGAGAACTTATTCATTTGTGGTAACTGTAACTACCATCATCGTATCGGTAGTGAGGAGTATTTTGACATCTTATTTGACAACAATGAATACACGGTGCTTTTTGATGAAATCAAAAGCAAGGATGCTTTAAATTTTACCGATCTTAAAAATTACCAAAAACGTTTAGACGAAATTCATTCTAAAACAGATTTGAAAGATTCTATGCGTGTTGGTGTAGGTAAGATGAATGGCGAAGGTTATGTAGTTGCATGTATGGATTTTGAATTCATTGGCGGATCACTTGGTAGTGTAATGGGTGAAAAATTTGCTCGTGCTGTAGATTATTGCATAGCGCACAGACTCCCCTTTTTAGTGATTAGCAAAAGTGGTGGAGCACGTATGATGGAAAGTGCTTTTAGCTTAATGCAGTTAGCTAAAACAAGTGGCAAGCTGTCTCAATTGAGTGACGCTAAACTTCCCTTTATCTCTTTATTGACAGATCCTACTTTTGGCGGTATCTCTGCCAGCTTTGGTATGTTGGGTGATATTAATATTGCTGAACCAGGTGCATTAATCGGATTCGCAGGCCCAAGGGTCATCAAAGAAACCATTAAGAAAGATCTACCTCCAGGCTTCCAACGCTCAGAATTCTTATTAGAGCATGGATTTTTGGATTTCATTGTAGACAGAAAGGAACTCAAGCAAAAATTAGCAGACGTAGCATTGATGTTCAGGAACTAATGCCAAAAAGAAATCAATTTTAAATAGTACTTTTGTATCCCGGTGTTGTACATCGGGATATTTTTTTATGGCGAAAGCACCTAAGTCAATAGAATTAAACAATAGGCAAGCCTATTTCAACTACCAGATAGAAGATAAATATGTGGCAGGCATTGTATTGATGGGCACCGAAGTAAAATCGATCCGTGCTGGTAAAGTAAGCTTCAATGATTCTTTCTGTTTCTTTGACAAAGGTGAACTTTGGGTAAGGTCCTTATTCATCAATGCCTATTCTCATGGGAACAAGAACAACCATATTGAAGTCCACGATCGAAAGCTTTTATTGACTGCAAGAGAACTTAAAAAAATAGAAGCTAAAACCAAAGAAAAGGGATTCACTATTGTCCCCTTGCGTATCTTTTTCAATGACAAGCATTTTGCAAAAATGGAGATTGGGATTGGTCGTGGTAAAAAAGAATACGACAAGCGCGAAACCATCAAGAACCGCGACATCGACAAAGACATCAAGCGCTATCTAGCTAAATAAATTCACTTCCTCTTTTTTGATTTAGAAAAAATACTGGAATACTCGCCTCTCAGCTCGCTTTGCTCGAATGTTCGGCGATTATTAGTATTTCTTTCTAAATTTAAATGATATACTAGACGTACTTCCCTGTATCTTCTTTCTTAAACTCTATCTGTTCTTTTAAAGAGGCAGGATCGGGACGATGTGTCGTCGCATAAGCCGCAATCAATAATACAATCAGGATGCTGAATGCGCCAATGCATTCTTTTGGCTCTATCCAGTAACCAATGATTTGATTGAGTTTGGCATGTTGTGGTGCACTTAGCTCATACCTGATTTCAATTCTTGAACCAATCTTTGATTGAAATTGCTTTTGATCCAATGGCACTCGATAGGTTTTACCCGATTCTTTAAAAACGGCATAAATACGGTCATATTTACGTTCAATTAAGGCTGGGGTGATATCACTATCAAAATAATCAGGCGTCCTACTAAAGGGCAAGTAAATCAAGAAGCATGCAAAAAATAATATAAGGACTGATTTGATCAATTGAAATGTTATTAAGCTAAAAAAAAGAGCCCCCGCAATTGCTCACGAGGACTCTTAAAGCTATGTAAATGCATGATTGCATATGAAACGTTATGCTGTTAAACTTCTGAAATCTACTGGTACTAATTTACTAACTCCAGGCTCTTGCATGGTCACACCATAAATCACGTCTACTGCGCTCATTGTTTGCTTATTGTGAGTTACAATAATAAACTGTGAGTTATCAGAGAACTTCTGAATCATTTGAGTGAATTTGCCCACGTTCGCATCATCTAAAGGTGCATCCACCTCATCCAAAATACAGAATGGTGCTGGCTTGATTAAGTAAATCGCAAATAACATTGCCGTCGCTGTCAAAGTACGCTCTCCTCCACTCAATTGAGTAATAGATGAAGGGCGTTTTCCCTTAGGCTTAGCCACAATCTCCACTGCAGTTTCTGCAAGGTTGGTTGGGTCTACTAAAATCAAGTCACAAGAATCTTCTTCTGTGAATAATGCCTTAAATACCTTTTGGAAATTCTCTCTAGCTGTATTATAAGTTTCTAAGAAAGCTTGGTTGGCTGTTGCTTCTACCTCTTGTATCGTCAACAATAAACTATCTTTCGCAGTCACTAAATCGTTCTTTTGTTCTAAGATGAAATCATAACGTTTCTTCATCTCTGTATACGCTTCAATCGCTGTTGGATTCACTTCACCCATATTCTCCAAACGCTTCTTCATCTTCTCTACATCCGCTTGTAATTCTTCTAAGGTAGCTTCGGTTTGTCTTCCAAGATCTAAGATCTCTTCTAACTCTACTTTGAACTCTACGCTTAATCTTTCCTTGGTTCCAGCTAATTGAAGCTTTAAGTTGTTCAATTTATCTTTAATCTCATTGATCAATTGATCCATTAATTCCTTAGACTTCACTTGGTGTCTTAATGTACTTTCTTTTTCTTGTAAAGCAGTACGTAAAGTGTAATAAGCTTGGTCCGCTTCGTTTAATTTCAATTCTTCCGCCTCTTTATTTCTAAGTAAGTCTACTAATTCGATTTCAATGTTTTGTAACTGAGTTTTGCTTTCTACAATTGCGGTAGACGCCTCAGTCAATTGTGCTGTATTGGATTGAATTTGTGCATGTAAATCATCCAATTGGTTCCCTTTGAAAATAACTTCTTGTTGTAATGCTTCAATCTTGCTTTGTTGCTTGGTCAATTGTAAATTCATTTCATTGAATTCACCAGAAGCCAAATGATAGGCTTGCTCCGCTGCTTGATAGGCCATTTCGATATCTCCTAACTGTGCTTGCGTAGCTTGTAATGAAGCATTCAATTCGTTTAACTGAATTCTAGTGTCTGCAATAGAAGCGTGTTCTTGCGCAATTTTTTCTGCTAACTCAGCTAATTTTGCAACAGCTGCTACTTGAGCAGATTGCAAATTCTCTAGTCTATTCTTATTGGCAAAAACATCATTGATTAAACGGTTTACGTTTTGCTCTGTCGTTCTAATTTCTTGCTCTTTCAATAATTCATTGAACTGTAATACCGACTCATGTTTCACTTGGATTTGAGCTTTCAAGTCATTCACTACAGTCTCTTGTGATTGTATGTCTTCTAATAATTTTTCTAGATTCTTAGCACGTCCAATCTTTTTTCCTTCAAATAAACCAACACTACCTCCAGTCAAGGTGAATTTGCCTTTTACATATTTACCGGTCTTCTCTAAAATGATGCCAGTTGAATCCGCTTCTAAGGCCGCTTCGTTTTCTGCTATAAAAACATTGCCTAATAAATGATTGGCTAAAGCAGCATATTTAGGATCAATTTCAATGACAGACAAGGCTGCTTTTGTATTAGATGGCGCAACTTCTGCTTTTGCTCCATTTAATTGATCTAGCAAAAAGAAATTGGCTTTTCCTTTCTTATTTTCATCTAATAATTGAACTGCTTGCATTCCTTCCTTTAAATTATTCACTACGTAATAATTTAAATAAGGTTCTAATACATTCTCTACTGCGGTACGATAATCTTCTTGTACATACAGGATGTCAGATAAAATTGGGGCGTTGTGGTTCCAGCCAGTATTTTTATGTAAGAATTTAACACTCTCTGGATAACCTTCCATGGAGTCAACCAAACTCTTTAATAAATCATATTCATTTTTCTTAGCGTCTAAGATTCTTGACTGTTCTGCCAATTTTGCCCTTAGCACTTCTAGTTGTTCTTGTGTTTCAAAAATACTTGCTTTCGCTTTTTCATGTTGCGCCTGCAAGTCTGCTAAATGCGCTTTACTTGATGCCAAATCAGCTTCTTTAGTAGCCAATTGTGTTGTCAACTCTTCTACTTGCTCTGCTCTATGCAATTGCTCCTCATCTAATTGATGTTGACTTCTTTGTATATTTTGAATAGACGTATCTGATACTGCTACCTTTTTTTCTGCTTCAAATTGATTTCTTTGGATTTGACCAAACTGTTGACGCAATCCATCTAATACAGTTCTTTGGTCATCAAATTGAGCACGCTTATTAGTTAATTCAATATGAGATTGCTCTACTCTATTTTTAAAATCATTGTATAATTTCTCTTCGTCAATTACCTGAAGCTTAGTGTATTCAATTGAATCTCCAATGGTCTTCAATTGCCCTTCTGCTCTTTCTAAAAATTCTTGTAACCCTTTTTCTTTGTCGTTAAGATAATCCAAACGCTGTGCAGCTAGGCTCTTGTCATTCTCTTTTGTCCTTAAATTTTGCAACATCTCATTGAACTCATGTTGCATGCTTTGTAAGCCTTTCTCTTTTTCAATAAACACTACACGATCTTGTTCAAGTGCAGCTTCCTCTAAAGCAATACTAGCTTCTAATTCAAATTTCTTATCGGTCTCTGTTTCTTGTTGCTCTGTTAATTCTTTGTAGGTCAAATTAAAACCTTCAAGAGAAGCAATGGCTAACTCAATGGCAGTTTCCTTATAGTCCTTTTTAATTTCAAAATACTTTTCTGCCTTTTTTGCTTGGTTCTCTAAAGTTTTTAATTGATTGTTGATTTCAAACAACAAATCTTCGATACGTGATAAATCTTGCTCTGTTGCATCTAATTTATTCTTCGCTTCCTTCTTTCTTGTTTTGTAAATGGTAATACCAGCAGCTTGCTCTAACATTTTACGACGACTATTATCTTTATCCTTGATAATATCATCTACCATACCCAATTCAATAATCGCATAACTATCTGTACTCACCCCAGTATCCATGAATAAATTATGAATGTCTTTCAAACGACAAGAAACGTCATTCAATCGGTATTCACTTTCGCCATTTTTGTAATAACGACGTGTCACCGTAATGGTGCTAAATTCTGTAGGTAATAAATTTTTGGTATTCTCGAAAGTCAAACTCACTTCCGCCATGCTACTCGCATTTCTTGTTTTAGAACCATTGAAAACCAATGAATCTAAATTCTCAGATCTAAGTGCAGAAATCTTAGATTCTCCAATCACCCATCTAATACTATCAATGATATTACTCTTACCGCAACCGTTAGGCCCAATAATACCGGTTATACCCTCGTCAAAACTGACAATAGTTTTATCAGCAAAACTCTTGAACCCCTTGATTTCTAATGACTTTAATCTCACTTTTGTAACGCTTTAAATTGTCTGCGAACATATGAAAAAAGCGCCAAAAAGTCAAGCCAAAAGGGGGTTTTTACACTGAATTGTGGAGAAAAACTAGCCCTTTTCCACCAAGCGGCCGCCTTCTGTGGTCAGGGTACGGGCAGGGAACTTATTCACCACCATATAATCGTGGGTGGCCATCACAATGGCAGTTCCGTCTTCTTTGGCTATTTGAAACAATAATTGCATGATTTCATCACTCGTTTCGGGGTCAAGGCTTCCTGTTGGCTCATCCGCAAGGATTAATTTAGGGGCATTTAATAAAGCCCTTGCGATGTCCACCCTTTGCTGCTCACCACCGCTCATTTCATAGGTCATTTTGAACCCTTTATTTTGAAGCCCTACTTTGTTCAATACATCATCAATTTTCTGTTGAATCAATTGCTCATCTAACCAACCAGTCGCTTTAAGTACAAATCTTAAATTATCATTCACATTTCGATCCGTCAATAATTGAAAATCTTGGAAAACTACCCCTAAATTTCTTCTCAAAAAAGGGAGCTTTTTCCAATCCATCTCTTTTAAATTAAACCCCGCTACATTCCCTATTCCTTCTGTTAAAGTTAATTCACCATATAAGGTTTTCAATAAGCTACTTTTGCCTGTACCCGTTTTACCAACTAGGTAAACAAATTCACCTTT
The DNA here is from genome assembly GCA_041303215.1 of Asinibacterium sp. Taxonomy (GTDB): domain Bacteria; phylum Bacteroidota; class Bacteroidia; order Chitinophagales; family Chitinophagaceae; genus Sediminibacterium. Next base: position 12,358 of record JBFYPO010000104.1, read on the forward strand.
TTGCACTTTCAAATTGACATCTTGCAAAATAAGACTGCCACTTTGGTAAATATTTGCATGTTCGATTTGTACTACCATTTCACTCATATAGATCTTGTTAATAAATTAAAATTAATAGCTAAATACTTCCTTTCCAAAACTTCCTTCTAAAACCAATTCTTTTTTGTCAGCAGCTTCTACATACCCTACCACTTGTGCAGCAATACCTAAGTCTTTTGCAATGGCAATTAAGTGATCAGCAGCTGCAGCATCTGTAAAAATCTCTAAACGATGTCCCATATTAAATACTTGGTACATCTCTTTGGTATTTGCACCTGAATTGGCTTGAATCAATTTGAAAATAGGAGGCGCTTCAAATAAATTATTTTTTACAATACGCATATTGCTAGGCAGGTACTTCATACATTTGGTTTGACCTCCGCCGCTGCAATGAATCATACCTTTCACCGCATCAAAATGTTGTGTCAAAATTGCTTTGACTAAAGGTGCATAAGTTCTGGTAGGACTTAATAATAATTTGCCGACACTTATTTCGCCAAATCCTTCAATAGTAAGCGTATCCGTCATTTTATTTTTCCCCAAATACACCACTTCGTCTTTTAAAGTAGGCTCGAATGACTCAGGAAATGCAGTGGCATAATGATGCGATAACACATCGTGCCTAGCACTAGTCAATCCATTACTTCCTAAGCCACTATTGTATTCAGTTTCATAATTAGCTTGTCCAAAACTTGAGAAGCCAACAATAACTTGACCTGGTGCAATTAAATCATTGGTGATCAATTTTGATTTTGGCCAACGTGCCGTCATCGTTCCATTGACAGCAATGGTTCTTACTACATCTCCTACATCTGCAGTTTCACCTCCTAAGAAAGCTATCTGTACCCCAAAGGTTTTAAGTGTATCAAAAAAAGATTGAGTACCGTTAATCACTTGACTAATTACTTCTCCGGTAATTAATAATTTATTGCGATCTATTGTAGATGAAAATAAAATTTGATCATAGATGCCCACACATAATAAGTCATCTAAATTCATGGCAATGGCATCCTGTGCAATTCCTTTCCAAACAGATACATCTCCTGTCTCCTTCCAATATAAATAAGCAAGGATACTTTTAGTGCCTGCACCATCTGCATGCATGATATTGATATGATCAGTAGAACCCACTAAAAAATCGGCATATAATTTACAAAAAGCATTTGGATATAAGCCCTGGTCTAAATCCTGAATAGCGGCATGAACTTCTTCTTTTTGAGCGGAAACACCGCGTTGAGCATACAATGACATGACTTTAAATTGATTACACTACAAAGGTACAATTGTTTTACATTTGTACCCTATTTACAAGACAAAGATGAAGGTTCATTACGATTTAACTGCCCTGCCCCAATTGAATAACGCCATTTTGACGATGGGGGCTTTCGATGGCGTACATAAAGGACACCAGCAGATAATTCAAAGAATGGCCCATTTGGCAAAGGAAGTTCAGGGAGAAACCGTCATTCTTACTTTTCACCCCCATCCAAGAAAAGTAATTTCTTCTGTTCCTGGAGAGATCAAACAACTTAGTAATATTAAAGAAAGGATTCAATTACTCGAAGCAGCCGGGGTTGACCATCTTGTAATTATAGAGTTTAACTACAAGTTTTCCAATATGTCCGCGGAGGAATATGTTGAAAGCTTCTTATATGCTAATTTTAAGCCCAATACGGTGATTGTAGGCTATGACCATCATTTTGGCAAAGGCAGAAATGGGAATATTGATTTACTTAAAACTTTGGGGGCGAAATTGAATTTTAAAGTAGAAGAAATCAATGAACAAGTTTTCAATCAAGAAATTATCAGCTCTACCTTAATAAGAAATTATATAGCTGACCAACAAATCTCCAAGGCCAACAGCTTATTGGGCTACCCCTACTTTTTTGAAGGATTTGTGGTTAGGGGAAATCAACTTGGCAGAACTATTGGTTATCCCACTGCTAACCTTCATATCAATGACGAAGAAAAATTGATTCCTGCTAACGGCGTCTATGCCGTAAAAGTGAAAGGTGCCTGTACACAGCACCAAACCCTGAATGGCATGATGAATATTGGAATTCGACCAACAGTAGATGGACAAAAGAAAGTAATTGAAGTGAATATCTTTGAATTTGATCAGGATATTTACGAAGAGTACCTAACGGTAATGGTGTATGCATTCATTAGAGGAGAAGTAAAATTCAATGGTTTGGATGCCCTTAAAGAACAATTACACCAAGATAAATTAACTGCACAAGTTTTGCTGAAAGACAAATAGACTTTTAGAAAGTGGCAATAATTTTAAGACATGATCTTAACGACCAATTCCTTCAATAAGTCTGCATCTGTATTACTTGCATCGTTTATGCCCAATACCCTAAGATTGTATTCATGAATTAACAAAAGAATTTGCTCCACTTTGGCGTAATCATAATGCCTGGTAGCGGCCATAGTCGTTTTAATTGAAAAGAAATTCAAGCCAACTTCTGACATAATTCTTTTTTCGTCACTCGTCCCTAAACCATACACAGCATACAGTTTACTAAAAAAACCATACAAAGTAGGTAAGATAAGTTGTATGGGTGCAGCTTTATGGTTGGATTCAAAATATTGAATCATTTGTATCGCCCTAGAGAACTTTTTATGTGCAATAGCGTCTTGAAATTCAAAAGCATTGAACTCTTTGCTAATCCCTATATATTTTTCAATATCATCTTCGGTGATTTTTTTTCGATCCCCTAGATTCACCATTAATTTTTCTAACTCATTCTTAATCCTATTCAAATCATTTCCAATATGGTCTACAATAATTTGTACCCCTTTAGGACTAATTTGATAGCCATTGTCTGCTACCCATTGATTGACCCATTCAGGCAATTTATTGTCGTACATTTTCTTTGTACTAACCACCACCGCCTTTGTTTTTAATAATTTAGCTAAGGCAGAACGTCCATCCACATTTTTGTCCTTATGTGCTACAATTAAAATGGTAGACGCTAGTGGTTGCTCAATATACCCAGCTAGTTTCTCCAAAGAATTCATGTGCTGCGCTTCCTTGATAATAACAACCTGCTTTTCTGCAAATACTGGATAACGCTTACAAGCATTCACCACCTCTGCCCAATCGGCGTCTTTGCCATAAAAAATGGTCAAATTGAATGCCTGTTCCGCCTCAGGTAACAAATGATGCTCTGCATATTGCACCAACTGATCTATATAGAAGGATTCCTCCCCTTCGATCCAATAGACTGCATCGAAGACGTTATTTTTCCAATTCGATAAAATTTTGGAAATAGGCATCCCCAAAGATATACAGGAATCATGTTTTTTTTATATCTTGTGGCAAATAAATAAACACATTTTTATATGAGCAACGAAACTTCAGGTAACGGAGGCAAAATTTTAATCGGCGTATTAGCTGTTGCCCTTATCGGTTCATGGATCTATTTCAGCACTTCAAAAACTGAAATCATCAACAACTACACTACTCAGGTAAATACTTTAGATAGTGCTAAGAATGCAATTCAAGCTGACTTTATCGCAGTTTCTGCAAAAGCAGATTCTTTGACGCAGCAAAACACTGCCTTACAAGGTGATTTATTAGCGAAGTCGAACGACATTCAAAAATTGAAATCAAATATCAGCAGTATTTTAAGAAAAAAAGATGCATCTGATAAGGAATTAGCAGAAGCAAAATCAATGATTGCAGAATTGAATGGCAAAGTAGCTGGCTTATTGACTGATTTAGCTAAAGCACAAGAAGAGAATAAAGTATTAACAGTTAAAAACGAAGCGTTAACAACTGAAAATACCAATTTGAACACGAACTTGACTGCAACTACAAAAGAAAAAGATAGATTACAAGATATCGGATCAACTTTACATGCTTCTACTTTCAGCATCCAAGCTGTTAGAGTGAAGGGAGATGGTTCTGAAAAAGTGACAAAGTCTGCAAAGCGTGCTAACACGATTCGCTTGTCTTTCCAAATTGACAAAAACAAAATCACTCCATCTGGTGCTCAAGATTTATACGTTTGTATCACTGCTCCTAATGGCGCTAGTTTTACTGAAGGCGGCAAAATCAACACAAGAGAAGATGGTACAAAGGCATACTCCAATAAAATTGCAGTACAATATGTACAAAATGCAGTTTTACCAATTAGCTACGACGTAAAGCAAGCTTCTAAATTTGTAGAAGGCGAATACTTAGTAGAAGTATACCACAACGGATTCAAAATTGGTGAAGGAAAAACAACTTTGAAAAAAGGTGGTTTATTCTAGCACTTATGCATACTACAAAAAAAGCCACTCAATAGAGTGGCTTTTTTTATTTTAACACAATCGCAGCAAGTGCGGGCAATTCAAGTTGTAAAACTGTCCAATCATTGGTGCCATCTACAGACACCCCTCTCACTTCCTTATTATATAAATCCCCCACTCCCCAATAGGCTTTATTGTCGCTGTTGAATAACTCTGTCCAGTTTGCTTTTCCCGCCACATGAATTGGGAAAGCATGCCTTGGCACAGGAGTCATATTAAATACAACTAGTAGCTCTTCCTTAGGATCTTTTCCTTTGCGTTTAAAAGCAATCACGCCTTCTTGACGCTTATTGGTTTCAACCCATTCAAAACCGCCTTCATCATATTGCAATTCATATAAAGCTGGATTTGCTTTATACAAAGCATTCAATTGTTGTACGCAAAATTTCATCCCTCCATGACTTTCATGTTGCAATAAATCCCATTGCAATTCCGATTGATAATCCCATTCCTTGGTCGCTGCAAATTCATTGCCCATGAATAAAAGTTTAGCGCCTGGGTGGGTAAACATATAAGTGTACATCAATCTAAGATTTGCAAATTTCTGCCATTCATCTCCTGGCATCTTATACAACATTGGACTTTTACCGTGCACCACTTCGTCATGACTTAAAGGCAACATAAAATGCTCGTCATAATAATACATCATGGAAAAACTAAATTTATCCTGTGCACCAGAACGCATAATTGGATCTAATTTAAAATAGTCCAATGTATCATGCATCCAGCCCATCATCCATTTCATACCAAAACCTAAGCCGTCCATAAACACTGGCTGGCTAATACCAGGCCAGTCCGATGCTTCTTCGGCAATGGTTTGGATGGCTGGAAAATCTCTATATAAAGTGATATTTAAATCTTTAATAAATTCAATAGCTTCAATGTTGCCGTTTCCGCCAAATTCATTTGGCTCCCATTCCCCTTCTTCTCTACTATAATCCAACCTTAACATAGAACTCACCGCATCTACCCTCAATGCATCTATATGAAATTGATCACACCAAAATTTAGCACTACTAATTAAAAAAGATTTAACCTCTCCTCGTTTATAATTAAAAATATAGGAATTCCAGTCTGGATGATAGCCTTTGCGCATATCTGCATATTCATAGGTATTCGCTCCATCGAACATAAATAAGCCATGACTATCATAAGGGAAATGTGATGGAACCCAATCCAGTATTACTCCAATACCTGCTTGATGAAATGCTTCCACCAAAGCAGCGAATGCTTGAGGATCTCCAAATCTAGAAGTGGGTGCGAAAAAACCAACCCCTTGATACCCCCAACTACCATCAAAAGGATGCTCCATCACCGGCATGAATTCCACATGAGTGAAACCCATTTCTTTTACATATGGCACCAATAGGTCAATCAACTGGATATAGGAATTGTAACT
>JBFYPO010000105.1:0-4378 GCA_041303215.1 Asinibacterium sp.
AAAGCAAGGCCATCTACTATTTTTTTTAGTAGGGGGGATACATTGTACCGATCAAACAAAGATTGCTCATTCATAGTTCAGTCTACAAAGATACAATCAAAAAAGGGACGGAGCAGCTATCGTTATATCAATTTCTTGAAAATCATGTTTCAACACTTCAAACTGCGCAACCCCTCGCGATCCTGAGAAAAAAGGGATGTAGATGCCCTCTTTATACCCCAAGACAATGGTATAGTTACCAGGTCTTAATTTAAGCTTAAATCTCCCTTCCCTATTGGACTTAATTTGCTTGACTAAATTCGCATTCAATTTTGTTGCAAAATTTTCTTGTTGACCAATTAACTGATCAATAGTGGCAGATTCATAAACAAAAATAGAAGTTGAATAAGGACTACCTAACTGCCTTGGTCCATCCTTTAAGGGCATATTTGTATCAGCTTGGATCCATACACGGCCTTTTATGCCTTGGAATGGGATACAAAAAGCCATTAAAAATGGTATAAATAATAAAAATAAAGCGCCACGAAATCTATGGTAATACATGGATTGGGTTTGTTTGAAGTTACATCAAAATTAGCGGTCTTGTTCATCTGACATTTTAAATTAGAAGTTGTCTTAACTTCAAAGATTTGATTGTAATTTAGAACTATGAAAAAACAGCTTATACTGCTCTTTTTTATGATAGCACTATTGAATATTGTTCAAGCTCAAGAAGTGACCAAAAAAGAGACCTTATTAAAAACCTCCAAAGAATTATTATTGGAGTCAAGGGATAAATTTTCTAAAGCAGTGCTTGCTGCTACTAAAAATAATTGGCCCTTAAAATACAAATCCGGCAACCAAAATAGCGCAAAATTAATTAGTGTGGACGCAAAGGGTTGGCCTAAATATTATATAGGATTTGCAGATCCTGTTGCATCTATTACCATTAATGCCAATAAAGTATGGCCGGGCGGCACCTCTAATTTAAACTTAAGTGGAGCCGATGATGTAATGACGAATAAATTAGGCGTTTGGGATGAAGGAAGCCCGAGATTAACACATAAAGATTTAATCAACAGAATTACGCAGAAAGATAACAATACAGAAATCGTAACACATAGTACCCATGTGGCTGGCATTGTCATGAGTAAGGGCTTGAACCCATTGGGAAAAGGGATGGCCTTTAACTTAAAAGGTATTTTGGATTATGACTGGAACAATGATCTTTCAGAAATGTCTGCAGCAGCAGCCAATGGTTTGCTGATTTCCAATCACTCCTATGGTACAGTGACTGGCTGGAATTACAATAGTGATTCTTCTCGTTGGGAATTTAATGGTCGATGGAATGAAAAAGAAGACTATCGTTTTGGCTTATATGATTATGATGCCCAAATACAAGATTCAATTGCTTACAATGCGCCCAACTACTTAATCGTGGCCGCTGCAGGAAACAATAGAACTAGTGCTGGTCCAGCTGTAGGTCAGCCTTATTGGAGAAGAAATGAAACAGGAAGAATGATCAATGCCGGTAATCGACCAACCGACTTGAGTAGTAATGATAGTTATGGTAGTATTTCCTCCGATAAAAATGCTAAAAATGTTTTAACTGTTGGCGCAGTAAATGGTATTCCTTCTTCCTACAATAAAAAAGAAGACGTGGTGATGAGTAATTTTAGCTCGTGGGGACCAACGGATGATGGAAGAATCAAACCTGACATAGTAGCACAAGGGGTTGCAGTGTACGCACCCATTGCAACCAATGACTCAAGTTATGGTTACTTAAATGGTACTTCTATGGCCTCACCAGGAGCTGCTGGAAGTTTATTACTCCTTCAAGAATTAAGTCAACGCTTTGTAGTGAATGGGGCACCAAAAATTTTAAAATCTGCCACAGTTAAAGGGTTGGCTATCCATACCGCAAATGAAGCAGGCCTCTACCCTGGGCCTGATTATAAATTTGGATGGGGATTATTGAATATAGCAGAAGCTGCCCAAGTACTAAATACTGCATTGAGTAATAACAATAGCGCAACAAGTCCTCATTATGTTTATGAGCATACATTACTGAATGGAGAAAGTAAGACTTACACATTTACAGCATCAGGTACTCGCCCCGTCAAGGCAACACTTGTATGGACCGATGTCAAAGGCGTTTCAAGTGAGGTATTAAATGACTTTACACCAAAATTGATCAATGATTTAGACCTGGAAATTACACAAGGAAATAAAAAATTCAACACTTGGAACTTAGATCCAAGAACACCAGAAGATCCTCCATTTAAAGGCGTTAATAGTATTGACAATGTTGAAAAAGTAGAAGTAGACACAAGTTTAGTAGGAACCGTTTATACTGTAACTGTGAAACATAAAGGCACCCTTGATAGAGGGCAACAAAATTACGCTTTAATGATTAGTGGCGCAGGCGGAACAGCCTACTGTGCCTCTACCGCAACTAGCACAGCGGGTACCAAGATCGATAGTATACAGTTGAATAATATTAAATTTTCTAAAACCGCCGCAGATAACTACGTAAACAATACAGCGTTATTTGTAAACGGCGAATCAAATGGATCTCTTACATTTTTTGTAAGACTAAGTAGCGCTGACGCGACCAATAACAATCGATTTGTAAAAGTATTCATTGACTACAATAATAATGGCCTATTCGACGCTAATGAATTAGTGCACACGAGTCCTGCTTTAACCAATGGTGATTATAGTACCACCATTAATTTGGCCAGTAATTTAACCATCAATCAATTCACAAAGTTACGCGTAGTTGCTGCGGAAGCTGCATCGGCAGCGGATGTAAATGCATGTGGTAACTATACCGTTGGTGAAACACAAGACTATACACTTAAAGTGGTCAGCCCGTCTAATGATGTTCAATTGATGGAAATTACGAATCCAAGTGGCGGGGTGTTTGAAAAAGCAGTACAATATGTCACTGTTAAAGTTGCGAATAATGGAACCAACAGAATCACTAATTTTCCTTTAACGCTAGAAGTAAAAAAAGACAACAACACTATTTTAAATATTACCGAAACTTTTACAGGGAGATTGTATGGGTCAGAAATTATGTTGTACACATTCCAAACACCTATAGGAATCGAGCTAAATCAAACCTATTCCATTACTGCATCTGTAAGCATCAACAATGATCAGCAACCTGCCAACAATACACTAACTTCTACCATTAAGAGTGCAAATTCAAGTACAGCAATTACTGGATCTGCTACAGGCTGTAATGATATCGTTCAATTGTTAGTGAATAACCCAAATAGCGAAGACCAGTATCTATGGTATGATAAAACCAATGATTTAAGTAAACCGATTGCGATGGGTACAATTATTAGAACTTCAACTTCTTCAAAAAATGTATATGTAGGAAAGGGCTGGAGTGGATTTATTGGACCTAAAGACAATACAACATTGAGTAATTCAGGTGGATATAATAACTGGGGAAGTAGCTATGGCGAATTCATTAGATTCAATACAAAAGGTCCAATTGTACTAGAGACTACAAAATTGTATACAGGTTATGCCGGTAAAATAGAACTTGAATTGAGGTCATTAAGTACTTTTACGGACTCTACCTATTCCTACTACCCTTCCCAAACTCAAAAAATGATTTTACATGTAGGGGCAAGTAGTCCAAACCCAACACCAGCAACGGGCACGGGAGGATCAGGCACGCCAACACCATTTGTGGCAGGCGATACCGGAAGAGTGTATGCTATCAATATGAATTTAGCACAAGCAGGTAATTACATCTTGATTGCTCGTTGCTTAGACAGTGCTACCATTTTCAGAAATAATAATATTACAAGCACCAATCATCCATTTGGCCCAACCGTATTGGCATCCATCACAGGGAATTGGGCCGGCGAAAACTTTGAAAAATTTTATTACTTCTTTTATAATATGCAATTAAGCACCCCACAAGTTGATAAAAACCTAACTCAGATTCCTGTGATTTTAACTGCAAAGCCAGTGATTACTCAAATTGGAATTGATAGCCTTAGTACTGGTGTTGCAGAAAGTTATCAATGGTTTATGAATGATGAAATCGTGAATGGCGGAAATAAGCAAGGTATTAAAATCACAAAAAATGCTTTATATAAAGTAAGTGCCACCACAGGCACATGTACCAATTACTCAGACAATAAATTGGTATTAATTACGGATATCCCACAAGCGCCGACAAAAGAAATTGGTTTAAAAATTTTATCGACCGATTATGTGGAAAATATAATTAAAGGCAATCAATTTTATATCCAGTTCAACAATGTCAAATCAAATGTAATTGGTTTAAGTATTTTAAATAGCAATGGGGCCACTGTCTTTCAACAAGAGAAACTAAACAATCAAACTACTGCGCAAGCAGTGCAAGTGC
>JBFYPO010000106.1:0-3739 GCA_041303215.1 Asinibacterium sp.
TTGATTTCGTATGGCACCCTCACTTTTGATTTCGCCGAATCTGCATAATTAAAATCTTTCACCACCATGATCACTTTTTGGCCGCTATTAAACCATACATAACTTTCTATCTCTCCTTTGACATCAGAAAACTGAATGCCTTCTCCACCTCTACGATCCATTAAAAACAATTGAGCACCATTGTCTTCGTCCTTGCCCTTAGCTAAATAAGAAATGTATTTTCCGTCAGGACTCCACTGGTAATTACTTACGCCTTTGGTTTGTTCCGTTAAGGTGATCGTTTCTTTGCCATCTGACGACATCATGTATAATTTCGCTACTGATTTATCTTTTGCAACATCAATTTTAGATTGACTATATAAGATCCACTTTCCTTCGGGTGAAACCTTGGGTCTAGCCACGGACTCCATTTTATATACATCTTCTGGAACCTGAGCGACTACTTTGGTAGAGATAAAACCAAAAATCAAAACAAAAAAAAGACAATGCTTCATAATAGGCAAATTTTAAAATTTAATTAGGCATCTAATGTAAAAAATGAGACAGGTTAATGCCCCTATAAATATAGAATAATCATTCGACAATTTAGGCTTAAGCCTTTCTAGTGGCGCCAAAGATAAGTTGTTGGTATTGACCAGGCGTAATAGATTCCATTTTCTTAAACAAACGGACAAAATAATTGACATCATGGAAGCCGCATTCAAAAGCAACTGATTTGAGGGTATTCTTTGGATCGGCTAATAATTTTTTTGCCAACTTGATTTTTTCTGAAATAATATATTCCAAAGGGCTGATGCCATATTCTTTTTTAAACGACCTATAAAACGTAGCCTTACTCATACAGGCTTTTTCACTAAGAACACCCAACTTGATATCTTCATTGATATTGGCTTTGATAAAACCAGTAATATAGGCCAAGGGGCTTGCATTTGAATTGCTTTTGGTCTCACTTAATTGATCTAGGTCAAGTCTGTTTTGTGATTGTATTATATTGACAATGAGTTCTTGTAAATTCAAATCAGCTAATACGTCTTTAAGGGGCAAGCTACTTGAACAGATATGAATGATCTTATTCAACAAATTAGCAATCTCAATGCTATTTTGAAAATGGTAATTGTTTTTACTAAAATTCCAATAGTCATCCCCCATGCGAGGATACTTGTCGTTTAAAAATGATAAAGTGTTTTCAATTTTTTGATGATCGATTGCTAACGCTATACACTGTGTAGGATTGTCTTTCGTGGCTTCTGGAAAATCAATATTCATAGTAACACCTCCTGGGACCAAGACCGTTTCGCCGGGTAGATAATCAAAACCTGCTTGGTCAAATAGGTGCATCACCTTTTTACCCCTTAACATAGAGGTCACCACAAAATCATTAAAAGTAAGTGGGACAGCGGCAGTTGCTTGGTGTGTTTCAAAAACATTGAGTTCACATTTTTCCAATGTATAGGCGGTCCTATTTTCCACCAAAGTCTTTAAAGACTTCTCTTGGGTTAGGCTTACGGGATTAAGTGGTCTTATCTGCCCCATCGGTCAAGCTTTAAAATATTGAATTACAATAGATTATAATTTATAACAGCAAGTCGGTGTCATTTTTGTGCTATAAACTGACTTAAATATACTATAAATTTTAAACAAAACTAAATACTATTACAGCCTAAAACGATAAAAGCTATGTCAACAATTGTATCTCGTCCTACTTTTAAAGAGAAGTACGACAACTTCATTGGGGGTAAATTTGTGCCTCCTGTAAAAGGTGAATATTTTGATAATGTTTCACCTATTGATGGTAAAGTCTTCACCAAAGCTGCTCGATCTGGCAAAGAAGATATTGATTTGGCATTAGATGCTGCCGAAAAAGCATTTGTAACTTGGAGTAAAACCTCTCCTACATACCGAAGCAACTTATTATTAAAGATTGCGCAAGTAATGGAAGATAATTTAGAGTACTTAGCCACTGTAGAAACGATCGACAATGGTAAGGCTTTGAGAGAAACTAGAGCTGCTGATTTACCATTATGTATTGACCACTTCCGCTATTTTGCTGGCGTTATTAGAGGCGAAGAAGGCACCATTGCTGAACATGATGAAACTACAGTGAGTATTGTGTTACATGAGCCGATTGGTGTCGTAGGTCAAATCATCCCATGGAATTTCCCATTATTAATGGCTACTTGGAAAATTGCTCCAGCATTGGCATCCGGTTGTTGCACGATTGTAAAACCAGCTGAGCAAACACCTACATCTATTATGTGTTTCTTAGAATTGATTGCAGATATTTTACCAGCAGGTGTGTTAAACGTAGTGACAGGTTTTGGTCCTGAAGCTGGAAAACCTTTAGCAACTTCTTCAAGAATTGCAAAAGTTTCTTTTACAGGCGAAACCACTACAGGTCGATTGATTATGCAATATGCATCTGAAAATTTAATACCTGTTACGATGGAGTTAGGTGGTAAGTCGCCAAACATTTTCTTTGAATCAGTAGGAGACGCAGATGATGAGTTTTTTGATAAAGCTGTAGAAGGTGCGGTTATGTTTGCCTTGAACCAAGGTGAAGTTTGTACTTGTCCTTCTAGAATTTTAGTACACGAAAATATTTATGAAAAATTCATGAAGCGTGTTGTAGAAAGAACAAAGGCAATCAAAGTAGGACATCCTTTGGATGGTTCTGTGATGATGGGCGCACAAGCTTCTAATGATCAATTTGAAAAGATTTTATCTTATTTAAAAATTGGTAAAGAAGAAGGAGCTGAAGTATTATGCGGAGGCGCTGCCAATAAATTAGACGGTGAATTAGGAGGTGGCTATTATATACAACCAACTATTTTCAAGGGGCATAACAAGATGCGTATATTCCAAGAAGAGATTTTTGGACCAGTAACTAGTGTGACTACATTCAAAACGACAGAAGAAGCATTGGCTATTGCCAACGACACCTTATATGGTTTGGGTGCTGGTGTTTGGACTAGAGATGCACATGAGTTATACCAAGTACCAAGAGGCATTCAAGCGGGTCGTGTTTGGGTAAACTGTTACCACGCATATCCAGCACATGCGCCATTTGGCGGGTACAAAAAATCTGGATTCGGTAGAGAAACACATAAAATGATGTTGAGTCATTATAGACAAACTAAAAATATGTTGATCTCTTATGACAAAAATAAGTTAGGGTTCTTTTAGTAGAAATTTCTAATTTTAATACACAAAGGGCCTTCTTATTTTTGAAGGTCCTTTGTTTTATACAACTTTACAATTATGACAAAAAGAGTACTCGTTACAGAAGCCGCTGCAAAGTTGATTGAAACCTTGAAGCAAAAGCATGGACCATTGATGTTCCATCAAAGTGGAGGATGTTGTGATGGTTCTCAGCCGATGTGTTTTGAGGCAGGTGAATTTAAATTAGGAAGCAGCGATATCCAATTAGGTGAAATTGAAGGTTGTGGTTTTTATATGAGTAGAGACCAATATGCCTATTGGCAACACACCCAATTGACCATTGATATTACGCCAGGTAGAGGTTCAAGTTTTTCACTGGAGATACCATTAGGTTTTAGATTTATGGTGCATTCTAGATTGTTCACAGAAGAAGAAGCATTGACTTTAGCGCCCATTATAGATTGTTAAATAGCAGATGCCTTCTTGTTCATAAATTGATACAGTTTTTATGCTATAATTTTTTAACTTACTCTTCATAAAAACTGGTCCATGGCAAATCGTAGAAATTTTATTCAAAAAA
>JBFYPO010000107.1:0-10541 GCA_041303215.1 Asinibacterium sp.
ACCTTCATTAGAGAAGTTGGAAAACACATTACTGTCAATTATATGATGGCCAAAGACAGTGTGAAAAAAAGAATCGAAGGCGATACAGGAATGAGCTTCACTGAATTTACTTATCAGTTGATTCAAGGTTACGATTTCTATTGGTTATATAAAAACAAAAACTGTAAAGTACAAATGGGCGGTAGTGACCAATGGGGTAATATCACTACTGGTACTGAATTGATCCGTCGTAAAATGGGTGGAGAAGCTTTTGCATTTACATGCCCATTGATCAAAAAAGCGGATGGTGGAAAATTTGGAAAAACAGAGAAAGGAAATATTTGGTTAGATGCAAGTAAAACATCTCCTTATCAATTTTATCAATTTTGGTTAAATGCAAGTGATGAAGATGCAACGAGTTGGATAAAGATTTTTACTTTACTAACGCCAACAACAATAGATGCATTGATTGCGGAACATACAATTGCACCTCAGCAAAGAATTTTACAAAAAGCTTTAGCAGCTGAATTAACCAAGTTTGTGCATAGTGAAGCAGATTTAAAATTTGCAATCGAAGCAACTGAGATCCTTTTTGGCAATGCCACTACAGAAGTTTTACAATCTTTAAACGAGGCACAATTATTACAAGTAATGGAAGGTGTTCCAACAGTTACCATCTCTTACACTGCACTTAAGGAAGGTTATGATTTAATTAATTTACTTGCAGATACTGCCATTTTCCCAAGCAAAGGAGAAGCGCGCAAAATGTGGCAGGGCGGCGGTTTGGGACTAAACAAGGAAAAAATCAGTCCTGAAACAACCCAGCTAACTACCGAAAACTTATTACAAGGCAAATACTTATTAATTCAAAAAGGAAAAAAGAATTATTACTTAGTAATTGCTGAATAGTTTCAATTTATTTTATTGCCTCCCAAACAGCCTCCGCAACCAATTGATTGCCTGCATCATTTAAATGCACTCGATCATAAGTAAGGATTCCTTTGTCTGCATTTTTAGGATTTTTAGTAGCACTATAGTCCAAGAATAATTTCCTGCAATCCACTAATGCAAGCTGCTTTTCTGAAGCGTATTTTCGAATCCAATTTGAATACAGGTTCAATTCTCCATCTTGAGGATTTGATTGGTCATTCCGCTCCCCTATCACTGCAGGTGTCACTAATACTACCTTAGCACCCTTTGCCTGAATTTTTTGAACAACTGCATCATAGAATAATCCAAATTTGTCATAATCTGTACCTGTGCCCATCATGGATTTATGCCAAACATCATTCACTCCAACCCAAACCACCACCACATTGGGCGCTTTATTTAAAACATCTTTTTCTACTCTCAAATAAAGGTCATAAATTTTATTCCCGCCTATTCCAGCCCCTAATAACTCATATTGATTAGATTGTCCATTGAGGGCAATTTTATTATTTAAAAGGTCAATATAGCCCCCTTTTTTGACCCCTAATTCAGTAATTGAATCACCGAAAAAAACAACACGCTTCTTTTCGCCGTCCATAAAAGACAAGCAACAAATACTAGTGATAAGGACGATAATGGAGCTTAATTTTAAACGCATAAGGCGGTTGTTTAATTTTTAAATAAAAATCTAGCTTTAAGTTAAGGCAAATCGAAGATATTGTTAAGTAAAGCCAACAAAAATTTGGAAGTTTTTGTGTCTACCCCTATTTTTGCACTCCATTCTAAGAATGGCTAGAGGATTGCCTGATGGTGTAACGGTAGCACAACTGTTTTTGGTGCAGTTTGTCTTGGTTCGAATCCAGGTCAGGCAACCAACAAAATAAGAAGCCGCAACGTAAGTTGCGGTTTTTTTATGGGGCAAAAACTAGAAGCATTAAAAACTATGAATCGAATCCATAAACTAGACGGCCTCCGAGGACTTTTCGCCCTGTTTGTGGTGTTGTTTCATTTTAATAAAAACAACGCGCCCCAGTTTATTGTAAATAACTTTTTTGTTAGGGAGTCTTATATCTTTGTTGACTTTTTTTTTATTTTAAGTGGCTTCGTCATTACCATGTCTTATGATCAAAAAATCACAGAGGGCAACTCCTTTTTTCTGTTTTTAAAAAAGAGGTGGATTCGATTATATCCATTGTTGCTTCTATCCACTATTATTTACTGGTATTTTGTACACCCTCAGTGGAATCAAAGAACTATATTGCTTGCACTTGATACATTTTTGTTGACCAATTCAACGCCCCTGCTTAGTTCAAATCTTGGTATGAACTATCCTTCTTGGTCTATTTCCAGCGAAATGATTTCCTACCTCTTTTTCGGTATTTGCGCATTGGTAGTCAGCCCTAACAGAAAACCATTTTATATGGCTTTTATAACCATTGGTTGTTTTATTGTATTGGCCTTTCAAGAAAGTTATTTTCAGACGGGCGACTTTGGTTTTGCTAGAGGCCTTGCTTGTTTTAACCTTGGTTACTTTGTATACCTATATGCAAGTAAAAACAAACATAAGTCCCTCCCTTCTTTCTTAGAATGGATTGTATGCATGGGTATTATTGGACTCATGTATTTTTACCATTTTACCGCAAACAGTACGCATGCACTTTATACTAGAAGTCTACAATTCCTTTTTCCTTTTGCTTTTGCATTAAGTATCCTTGTATTGGTTCAGACCAAAGGAACTTGGAGTCAACTTCTTCAAACGAAGCCCTTTCTTTTTTTGGGCAAAATATCTTTTTCAGTTTATTTAAACCATGCATTCGTGATAGGTTTCGCTATCCCTAAATTATTCAAATGGATTCAGCTGAAGGATATAGAATTAAAGAAAACGATTTGTATTGGACTATTGCTGCTCTTACTGGTAATCTATTCTTGGATCACTCAATATTTTATCGAGCAAAAATTAGGAAAGAGATTAGCTACCTTATTAAAAGGATAACTTACCCTAATCCTTGAATACAATCCTCTAAAGCATCTTCCCAATTAGGAATTGGGTAAGGTAAAATAGCTTCTATAGCACCGGTATCTAAAACAGAATACGCGGGGCGTTTTGCTGGCGT
Organism: Asinibacterium sp.; assembly: GCA_041303215.1. Taxonomy (GTDB): domain Bacteria; phylum Bacteroidota; class Bacteroidia; order Chitinophagales; family Chitinophagaceae; genus Sediminibacterium. The sequence goes on from JBFYPO010000107.1 coordinate 3,024, forward strand.
TGGAAAAGCAGCTGAGTCAATTGGATTCAATGCACAAGAAAGGCCTGCTAATTGCTTTATTTTAGCCGCAAAATCGTACCAAGTGGTTGCCCCTTTATTGGCAAAATGTAAAATACCTGTCACGGACTTCCCATGATGCATCGCTTGGATAAGCTCAAGGGTAGCTTTTGCTAAATCTCTTGCATAAGTTGGTCGACCTTGTTGATCGGCAACAATATGTAAACTTTCTTTTTCCTTCATCAAACGCAGCATAGTCTTCACAAAATTATGTCCATGGGTGCTGAATACCCAAGAAGTTCGAATCACAATGGTTTGTGCATGCGCAGCTAAGGCCAATCTTTCTCCATCTGCTTTTGTACTCCCATAAAAATTTACAGGATCCACTTTGGTCGTTGTCAAATAAGGTATTTTTGCTTCCCCATCAAACACATAATCTGTAGAATAGGTGATAAAAGGGATCGATAATTGCTTACTAATAAGCGCTAATGTTTCCACCGCTGTTGCATTTACGGCATATGCCAATGCCTGCTCCGTTTCTGACTTATCTACGGCAGTATAAGCAGCTGTATTAATAATGCAATCTGGTTGTAGAGGCAGGATAATTTTTTCAAATGAAGCGGGTTGTGCTAAATCCAATTGTGTTCGATCCAAAAAAATAAATTCAAATGTAGGATAAGACGCAGCTAGTTGTCCTATCTCCCAACCCAACTGTCCATTGGCTCCAGTAACTAAAATCTTATGAATGGCCATAGTGCAATTTTAATAGTGTTGATTATGTCTTAAACGATTTGAAAGAAAAATTATTTAGATATAAATTCTTTAGGCAATTTTGTCCACTCGCTTGGTGGCAATGCTTTAAAGTAATCGTAGGTTTTTTGTAAACCTTCCGCACGATCCACTTTTGGTTCCCATCCTAAAATGGTTTTTGCTTTAGTAATATCTGGCTGTCTTTGTTTTGGATCATCCACAGGTAATTCTTTATACACAATCTTCACGGTCGAACCAGTTAACTTCAATACCTCTTCGGCAAAATCCTTTAAACTAATTTCATTCGGGTTGCCAATATTCACTGGCTGCGTGTAATCGCTTAATAATAATCTATAAATTCCTTCTACTAAATCATCTACATAACAGAAGCTTCTTGTTTGTGAACCATCGCCAAACACCGTCATATCCTCCCCTCTTAAAGCTTGACCAATGAATGCAGGAAGGGCTCTTCCGTCATTCAGGCGCATTCTTGGACCATAGGTATTAAAGATGCGGATAATTCTTGTTTCTACCTGATGAAAAGTATGGTACGCCATCGTGATAGATTCCATGTATCTTTTTGCTTCATCATACACCCCTCTTGGACCCACTGGATTCACATTGCCCCAGTACTCCTCGGTTTGTGGATGTACTAGTGGATCTCCATATACTTCGCTCGTACTTGCTACCAGTATTCTTGCCCCTTTTGCTTTCGCTAAGCCCAAGCAATTATGCGTACCCATCGCACCTACTTTTAAGGTTTGAATGGGAATCTTTAAATAATCAATCGGACTCGCTGGTGATGCAAAATGTAAAATATAATCCAAATCTCCTTTGATATCAATAAAAGTCGTTACATCATGATGGATGAATTCAAAATTAGGATTTGAATTTAAATGTTCAATGTTCTTTAAGTCGCCTGTGATCAAATTATCCATCGCGATCACATAATAGCCTTCCTTAATAAAACGATCACACAAATGCGAACCTAAAAATCCTGCTGCACCCGTTATTAAAATTCTTTTTTGACTCATTGGATTTGTCATTAATTATTTGAGTCTTTAAATTGTATTCCCTTTGTTTGATTCCGCTCTGCCAATACTCTCATAGTGATAGCCTAATTCTCTCATCTTATATACATCAAATAAGTTTCTGCCATCAAAGATGATCTTATGTTTGATTTCTTTATCCATGCGCTCAAAATCAGGCGTTCTAAACTCACTCCACTCTGTGGCAATGATCAATGCTGCTGCTCCAGTTAATGCTTGGTACTGGTTTTCGGCATACTTAATCTTGTCCCCAATCTGTGCTTTTACATTCGGCATCGCTTCTGGATCATACGCCGTAATCGTTGCACCTAATTCGGTTAAAGCGTCAATAATACTCAATGCTGGGGCTTCTCTGATATCATCTGTATTTGGCTTAAACGCTAAACCCCACAATGCAATTTGCTTGCCTTGTAAGTTGCCATTGTAATAAGCCTTTATCTTTTCTACTAAATGTAGTTTTTGATTCGCATTTACTTTCTCTACTGCTTTTAAAATCTCAAACGTATAGTTCACTTCGTCCGATGACATAATTAAGGCTTGTACATCTTTTGGAAAACAAGACCCACCATATCCTATCCCAGGAAATAAAAATCGTTTGCCAATTCTTTCATCTGATCCTATCCCTCTTCTAACCATATCCACGTCCGCACCCATGCGCTCACACAACTGTGCAACCTCATTCATGAAAGAAATTTTAGTCGCTAAAAATGAATTTGCTGCGTACTTCGTTAACTCTGAACTACGCTCATCCATAAAAATAACAGGGTTGCCCTGTCTTACAAAAGGCGCATATAAATCACTCATTAATTTCTTGGCTCTGTCTGATCTTGTTCCTACCACCACTCTATCTGGCTTCATAAAATCATCCACTGCCACACCCTCTCTTAAAAACTCGGGGTTACTTACTACATCGTATTCACCATTATAATTTTTTGCAATCGCTGCACTTACTTTATCCGCTGTACCCACTGGCACCGTGCTCTTGTTGACAATAACTTTATACCCCTTTAATATTTTACCTAAATGATCCGCTACACCCAACACATATTTTAAATCCGCACTTCCATCCGCTCCCGGAGGGGTGGGTAAGGCTAAAAAGATAATCTCTGCATCCTCCACCGCTTCCTCTAACTGCGTCGTAAATCTTAAACGCTCCTCTTTGATGTTTCTTAAAAATATTTTCTCTAAGCCTGGCTCATAAATCGTGATCTGTCCAGCACTTAACTTCTCTACCTTACTCTTGTCAATATCTACACAGGTCACTTTATTGCCCGTCTCAGCAAAACAAGTTCCTGTTACCAATCCTACATATCCTGTGCCTACTACTGCTATTTTCATCTATATATATTTTAGCACGATTAATTAAAATATGATTTTACACCTTCCGTAATGTAAGCCAATTGCTCCGCATCCATTTCTGTATGAATAGGTAAAGAACAAACACATGGTGTTAACTGGTCTGTCACTTTTAAATCCCATTGACCTTCTTGGCCAGTGGCAAACATTTTTTGCAAATGTCCTGGTACAGGATAATAAATCATACAAGGAATGTCTTTTGCCGCTAAATGTGCAATGAATTTTTCTCTATCCACCCCTTTCAATTGCATCGTGTATTGATGAAAAACATGGGTACTATAGGGTGCTATTGCAGGAGGTATAATTGCTTCAATGCCTTTGAACGCATTGCTATAATATGCTGCAACAGCTTGTCTAGCTGAATTGTATTGATCTAGCTTCGCAAGTTTAATATTTAAAATTGCCGCTTGAATTGAATCCAATCTTGAGTTGCAACCTACTACGTCATGATAATAACGTGCAGATTGACCGTGATTGGCAATCATGGCCATTTTATCAGCCAAAGCTTTGTCATTGGTAAACAAGGCCCCGCCGTCTCCAAATGCACCCAAGTTTTTACTTGGATAAAAAGAGGTTGCACCAATATGTCCCATGGTGCCCGTTTTTTTAACCGTACCATCTGAAAAAGTATATGTCGCTCCAATTGCTTGCGCATTGTCCTCAATTACAAATAAATGATGTTGTTTTGCTAAAGCTAAAATTGCTTCCATTGGAGCAGCTTGTCCATACAAATGCACAGGGACAATCGCTTTTGTTTTTGGCGTAATGGCTTTTTTTAGACTTTCAATATCCATGCAATAAGTCACTGGATCCACGTCCACAAAAACAGGGGTTAACTTTAACAAAGCCACCACTTCAGTAGTAGCGATATAAGTAAAGGAAGGAGTAATCACTTCGTCACCTGGTTGTAAGTCCAATGCCATCATTGCTATTTGCAATGCATCTGTTCCATTGGCACATGGCACTGTGTATTGCACCCCTAAATAATCACTTAAATTTTTTGAGAAATCCTGAACAGCCTTACCATTGATATAAGCTGCGGTATCTAATACAGACGCAATCGCCTGATCTACTTCTTCTTTGATGGCCAAATACTGTGTTTTAGTATCTACCATTTGTATTTTTCGCATCCAATGAATTTTGCCAAAATTACAATAAAATGGCCAAAAAGGTGGAAATCCACCCATTGTATCCCATCTTTGCAGGAGTCCTTTTTTATGATACTATACCGACTTTTTTTATGGCTCTACCCAATCCTTGCAAAGCTCATTAGTCCATTTAATGAGAAGGCAAAACAATGGGTAAAAGGCCAAGCAACTGTTTGGGATGAAATCAATCAATTAAGTCGTCAAATTAAAGGACCAGTGCTTTGGATGCACTGTGCCTCTTATGGTGAATTCGAACAAGGACTTCCTATCATTACAGCGTATAAAAAAGCATATCCAACGCATCAAGTTTGGGTTAGCTTTTTCTCCCCCTCCGGTTACTTGCATCGTAAACAAGATCCCAATGTGGACTTCGTTTCATACCTCCCTTTAGATTGTCCCTCTGCTGCTGCTCAATGGATGCAATTGGTTCAACCAAAATGTATTGTATTTATTAAATATGAATTTTGGTATTACTACTTACAATTAGCTGCCGAAAAAAATATTCCAACCCTTTTAGCCTCTGCTATTTTTAGACCAGATCAATTATTTTTTAAAGTCTACGGCGGTTTCTATCGTAAAATGTTGAACCTGTTTAAAAGTATCTTAGTGCAAGATGCACTATCAGCCAATTTAGTTGCCCCCATTTTAAAAGACACCCAATTAAGTATAAGTGGGGACACGAGGTTTGATCGCGTGGTTCAAATTGCCGCTTCTAATCATTCGATCCAATGGATGAATAATTTAAACAATGCAGAAAATATTATTGCAGGTAGTACATGGGAACAAGACCATGCAGTACTTGGAGCCGTTGCAAAAAAATGGCCCCAATATAATTGGATCATTGTCCCACATCATGTTGATGCTGCTGCTATAAAAGCCTGCAAAGTTCATTTTCCAACTGCTGTATACTTATCAGCATGGCTTAGCCATCCTTCCCCAGTAATAGAACAACAAATGGTGATCATTGTAGATCAAATTGGATTATTAAGACACCTTTATCAATATGCTAAAGTGGCGTATATAGGAGGTGGATTTACAAAAGATGGTATACATAATGTGTTAGAAGCTGCCGCATTTGGGAAACCAGTGATTTGGGGACCTAATGATTATAAATACCAAGAAGCTATTGGTTTACGCAACGCTAAAGGGGGGCTAAAAATCAAGGATACCTCAAGCTTAGATCAAGCATTAGGGCAAATTTGCAAAGAAGATGCACTAAGTAAATCCATGGGCCATGCGGCATTACAATATGTATATGCTAACGCAGGAGCTACGCAAAAAACATTAGATGCGATTAAGCGAATCTACGTCTCACCAATAGATCAAAAGCTTTAACCACTTCTGATTGATCCTCCCATTGATATTGGGTCCTTACATTAGACTTGATCCAAAACTGCGCTTCGGCTAATATCTTATACCCATTGATGGTTTTTATTGCCTGATCGAATGCTTTTTCATCTCCACCAAAAAGTGCTTCGATAAATTGAAATTTATCATTAATTCCGATAGCCGCTTTCAAATCTTTAATGGGTTCTAATGCTAATTTTTCTTGAAGTTCTGTAGTCGTAACTGTTGCATTGATTTCTGTTGGCAAGCTAACTGGAGTAGTTGGAGTTGTTGAAATAGCAGGCGTAATAGGCTCTAATTTTGGTAAACTAGGAATGCGCACTTCAACAGGCTCCTCTTTTAATTTTGGTTCAAAATTGGTTTCAACTCCACCAGGCATCATCACCGACACATTGTTTGGGAGATTATTGAATTGACCTGTTTCTGACAATTCCGCTAACAATTGAACTGCCGTTTGTTTTAATTGGCTTTTGTCTGCCTTTTCGGCCAATTGTGTGGTTAATTTTTCAACCAAAGCGGCAACTCTTTCCATAGGAATGTCTACTTTTGAAGGAATTAAAGAATGAGGTATTATTAAAGAACGAAAAAGAAATTGCATTATTGTCTATGTTTATTGAACAAAACTTTTCAAAAGAAAAAAGAGGCTGGTTAGAAGTGGTTTGCGGGAGTATGTTTAGCGGCAAAACCGAGGAGTTAATTAGAAGACTCAAGAGAGCTAAAATCGCAAATTTAAAAGTGGCAATTTACAAGCCTGCTACAGACACAAGGTACCACGCCGTAAATGTAGTAAGCCATGATGCAAATACAATTCCATCCACCCCTATTGAACATGCAAAAGACATCATCGCTCTTGCAGCGGACGCAGATGTGATTGGTATAGATGAGGCTCAATTTTTTGATGCAGAGATCGTAGCCGTTTGCGAAAGCCTTATCATGCAAGGCAAACGTGTCATTGTGGTGGGCCTGGATATGGATTATTTAGGAAAGCCTTTTGGATCAATGCCTCAATTATTAGCCATCGCTGACTTTATTACCAAACTACATGCCATTTGTGTACAATGTGGACATTTGGCAAATGTATCCTACAGAACCAGTGACGAAGAAGGTACTGTTGTATTAGGAGAAAAAAATAATTACGAAGCAAGGTGTCGATTCTGTGCTGCTAAATAAATTAAGTTAAACATCAATTAGCTAGAGAATAAACTTGAATGAAAAATTCGATTCAACATATAACTACCTTATTAAAAAAAGACCTGCTCTTAGAATGGAGACAGCAGTATACTTTTTTTGGTATCCTTATTTATTTAGCGTCTACTACATTCGTGATTTATTTAACGATGGGTCTGCCAGAAGATAAAGTATGGAATGGTTTGTATTGGATTACTTTGCTTTTTATTTGTATTAACACTGTGGCAAGAAGTTTTTTACAAGAAGGCAAAGGTAGAATGCTTTACTTTTACTCTATTGTAAGCCCAATACATTTTATTTTTTCTAAGCTCATTTTTAATAGTGTATTAATGTGCGCTATGAGCGCATTGAGCTTACTGCTTTTTATGGTATTACTTGGAAACCCATTGACACATATACTACTGTTCTTTGGATTAAGTTGTTTAGGAGGAATTAGTTTAAGCTTGGTATTTAGCTTCCTTGCTGCCATTGCCGCCAAAGCACAACAACCCTCAGCCATCATGGCCATATTGGGCTTTCCATTGATTGTACCTCAATTACTTTTGTTGATGAAGATTGCCAATATTGCTTTCTCTGATATTTTACAAAATGGATTGCCTCAACTTGTAGGATTACTCGTTGGATTCGATATCATGATTGTCGCATTAGCCTACATTCTTTTTCCATTTCTTTGGAAAGATTAG
>JBFYPO010000108.1:0-6749 GCA_041303215.1 Asinibacterium sp.
ATTTGTTTATGGGCCGCTTTTTCTAAACCTATCTTTGCTAAAATTTCTAAGGGGCTTAGCGTAGGGTGGATGGCTTTAAATTGTTGATGAAATTCAATTTGTTCTACTGCGGTTAATTCTTCCACCAATTCTAAATAAGGGGCAGCGATACTAATTTGTTGAAAAATAGCAGCTGTATCAATGGATTGGCCTGCATTTGACCATTGTATAGTTCCTTTGGTAAGGCCTATATAGCCGGCTATAATTTGTAATAAAGTACTTTTTCCTGATCCGTTATTGCCTATCAATGCATAATGGTGCCCTGTTGTAAAATTGAAATCAAGATTGGAGAAAATCCATTCTTGATGAAATCTTTTTGCAGCATCGGTCAGGGTAATTTGCATATTAATCTTCTTCTGAGGCACCTTTTACAAAACGCTTGATAATGCCTCTGCCACTTTCTCTAATAAAAGTTACAATTTCATCGCGTTCATCTGTTGCTGGTAATTCTTCTTCAATAAAGGCAAGTGCTTGTGTGGTGTTCATTCCTTTATTGAATATATAACGGTAGATATCTAAAATATGGTTGATCTTTTCTAAATCAAATCCTCTGCGTTTTAAACCAACACTGTTTACACCACCATAGCTGAGTGGGTTACGTACCGCTTTGATATAAGGGGGCACATCTTTACTCACCAAACTTCCTCCTGCGATATAAGCATGTTGTCCAATTTGAACAAATTGATGCACCGCACTCACGCCTGCAATCCATGCATAATCTCCTAGGGTAACATGTCCTGCTACCTGTACACTATTGCTTAAAATACAATGATTGCCAATAATACAGTCATGCGCAATATGGCTATACGCCATGATCAAACAATGACTTCCCACCTTGGTCACCCAACGATCAGAAGTACCTCTATTGATGGTTACAAATTCTCTAATGGTCGTATGGTCGCCTATTTCAACGGTTGTTTTTTCTCCATTGAATTTTAAATCTTGCGGATCAGCGCCAATTACAGCGCCCGGGAAAATGCGACAGTTTTTGCCAACTGTAGTGCCATTCATGATGGTAACATTACTACCAATCCAAGTGCCTTCTCCAATAGTTACATCACTATGGATCACAGTAAATGGATCAATTTTTACATTGGCTGCCACTTTAGCATTTGGATCTATATAAGTAAATGGATGCGTCATAGGTATAAATTTATTCTGCTCTTTTTACAACTTGAGCAACAAGTTCTGCCTCTGTAGCTACTTTGCCATTCACATAGACAGTGCCACGCATTTCACAGATACCTCTGCGAATGGGTGCCATCAATTCTAATTTAAGCAACATGGTATCACCTGGTTTTACCATTTGTTTAAATTTACAATTATTGATTTTTAAAAAATAAGTATCGTAAGTTCCTTGTGGCATGGCATTGATACAAAGAATACCTCCAGTTTGAGCTAAGGCTTCAATTTGTAAAACACCTGGCATCACTGGATTGCCTGGAAAATGACCAGGGAAAAACCATTCATTGAAAGTGACATTTTTTACCCCAACGATACAGGTATCACTTAATTCAATGATCTTGTCCACCAATAAAAATGGATGACGATGCGGTAAAGTTTTTTCTATCTGTTCTAAAGTATAGACAGGTGTTGCGCTAGGATTATATACAGGAACATCTTTAACGTGCTTGTTTTTTTTGATGTACTGCTTGATTTTTTTAGCAAACTCTACGTTACTGCTATGTCCAGGGCGGTTAGCGATTATTCTTGCTTTGATAGGGTAGCCAATCAAAGCTAAGTCACCAACCACATCAAGTAATTTATGACGTGCTGGTTCATTTGGAAACCTTAACTCTAAATTATTTAAATAGCCTTCGCTTTTTACTTCAATTTTTTCGCGCTTGAAAACTTTTGCCAACCTGCCCATCTCGTCATTGGTAACAGGCTTGTCTACAACAACAATAGCATTATTAATATCTCCACCTTTAATTAAATCATGTTCTAATAAGGTTTCTAATTCATGAAGAAAACAAAAAGTTCTACATGGTGCAATTTCAGCTTTAAAATCTTTAATGGTTTTCAAAGCAGCATGTTGAGTGCCTAATACAGGACTATTAAAATCAATCAGGGTGGTGATTTGATAATCTAGTGCAGGTAATGCAACCATCTCTACACGTTTGTCTTCGTCGTAATGAAAAATATTTTCATCAATACTATACCAAGCCTTGGCAGCATCTTGTTCTAATACGCCTACTTTTTCTATTGCTTCAATAAAAGGCGCCGAACTACCATCCATAATAGGGATCTCTGGGCCATTCAATTCAATCAATGCATTATCAACACCCATGCCTACTAATGCAGCTAGGATATGTTCCACTGTGCTCACTTTAGCATCTCCAATTTGTAAAGTGGTTCCTCGACTGGTATCGGTTACTAAATCGCAATCAGCTTTAATGACTGGTTGATTAGGAAGGTCAATTCTTTGAAATTGAATACCAAATCCCGGGTTAGCTGGATGCAAGGTCATGTCTACTAAAATGCCTGTATGTAAACCTGTACCACTGATGCTTAAACTTTGGCTCAGGGTATGTTGCTTGTCGGGATTGAAATGTTGATCCATGTGTAACTAATTTAGAATAGCTTACTAAAAGCTTGATTTTAAGCAAAAATACGGCCGAATTAGGCTTTTTGAGACAGTTGCTGTACTAATATTTCCAATTCTTGGATTCTTTTTTCCATTTCTGGCAGATTTTTTACGTACACTTGGCTTCTAAGGCTTTGTTTCTGATCTCCTGCAGGATTGCCTGTAAGGGTCATATTTGGTATTTTGATCGACTTGGTAATGCCACTTTGTGCAGCAATCTTAACCCCATCTGCTACCTGGATATGGCCGGCAAATCCAACTTGACCTCCTACCATGACATGTTTGCCAATTTTGGTGCTTCCACTGATGCCGGATTGAGCAGCGATGACTGTATTGTTGCCAATTTCGGCATTATGTGCTATCTGTATCAGGTTATCTAATTTAACGCCTTTACGAATGATGGTGGATCCAATAGTGGCTCTATCAATGGTGGTATTCGCGCCGATTTCTACCTCATCTTCTATCACTACATTGCCTAACTGCGGCACTTTTTGAAAGCTACCATCTTCTTTGGGTGCAAATCCAAATCCATCACTTCCAATGATGCTTCCACTATGAATGGTCACATGGTTACCGATCACACAGTCTGCATAAATTACTACTCCAGGATGGATCGTTACGTTGTTTCCAATTTTTACATTTTCACCAATCACTACATTGCTAAATATTTTTACATTTTCACCCAACACAGCTGCATCGCTGATATAGGCGAAAGCAGCAATAAAATGTCCTTCCCCTAAGGTTGCAGTTGGCGCAATAAAAGAAGGGGTTTGAATGCCCGCTAAATTTTGTGCTTTTAGTGCTTGGTATTTTGTGAGTAGGGTAGCAAAAGCAGCATACGCATCAGGCACCCTTATTAAAGTCGCGTTTATTTTTTGCTTCAGTTGTTGACTTTCCGCAATGATAATAATTGATGCGCTAGTGGTATATAAAAATTCTTCGTATTTAGGGTTGGCTAAAAATGAAATTTGGCCTGATTGAGCTTCTTCGATTTTACCGAAATTGTTGACAGTCACAGATGCATCACCTTCTACTTGACCATGAATCATCATTGCTATCTGTTGGGCACTAAATTCTAACATGCGTTGCTTTGTTTAAATGAATTGGGGGGTTATTCGCTTAGCGAACAAATGTAAAATTTTTTGACTGGGGTAGAAAGACTTTCTACAATTAAAGCGTTTTGCACCTCTGAAATAGTAGAAATTTCACCTTTTTTTAGCAAAATATGGATGTTCTCACTGTCATTCTTGTACAAGGTATTGCTTGTTTCTCCTTTAAAGCAAAGAAACGCAGCTCCTGCGTCATCCACATTGAACCTTGATTTTGTTTGTTGCATTGCTTCTTGCAATGTTGCATCGTCTATGGGTTCAGATTGAAGTTGACATTTATAGATTTTACGATTCAATAATCTATTGCATAATAGGGCTAAAATGGGATCTGGATGGGCTTGCCATTTTTTGATGGCAAATAGGATATCGGCATCATCTAATTGACAATATGCTGCAATATCAATCTGTTCTATTGCATTAAAATTGTTAGCTAAAAAATAATCTAAAACACCTCCCGTTGCAATTGACTTGTCCATTGCAGCTGTCAATTGTTTTGCTCTTTGTATGATTTTAACCAACATATTTTCTGCAGCAATCACTGTTTTGTGACGGTACACTTGCCAGTACATTAATCTTCTTGCGACTAAAAATTTCTCTACACTATTGATTCCTTTTTCTTCTACCAATAAAACATTGTCCTTTACATTTAACATTTTTAGGATGCGCTCATATCCAATCACTCCTTCACTAACACCAGTAAAGAAACTATCTCTAGATAAATAATCTAGACGGTCAACATCGAGTTGCCCGCTTATTAATTGGTGTAAAAAAGTTTTTGGATATTGGTTGGTAAAAATGCGAATCGCCAAATCTAGTTTCCCATTTAATGCAGGATTAGGATCAGCATTAAGTTGTTGCATGATCAATAAAGAAAGTGACTCGTGGTGTACCCCTTTGATCAACACATTTTCTAGCGCATGTGAATAAGGTCCATGGCCAATATCGTGCATCAAAATAGCCGCCTTTGCTGCTTGTGCTTCTTCTGGAGACACTTCGATTCCCTTGTCTTTAAGTTCATTGATCGCATTACACATGAGCTGATAAGCGCCAAGTGAATGGTGTAAACGGGTATGCACCGCTCCAGGATAAACCAAATTTGCCAATGCCATTTGTTGCACCCTTCTTAATCGTTGAAAGAATGGATGGTTAAAGATGGCAAAAATCAATGGGTCATTGATGGTAATAAATCCATGAACCGGGTCATTGATCATTTTTCGAGTCAAAAATTCCATAGGCTAAATGTGTTGACAAAGGTACGAAATGTGAATAACTCCTGCGTTTTATTTAAAAACGGACTGTTTCAAAAAACTATCTTTGTAGCAGCGGTAAATCAAGGTAAACCCTACTTAAAACAGCCCATTTTTATGAAAATTACACAAGGCACTTTAGATAAATTAGAGGATATTTTAGGAGAATCTGAATATGTGGTTAGGTATGAGCGTGGCAATTTCCAAAGCGGATGGTGTTTGCTAGAATCAAAGAAAATTGTGGTACTCAATAAGTTTTTGAATTTGGAAGCAAGGATCAACACTTTGCTTGAATTGGTTCCTCAATTGGACATTGATTTTGATAAGTTGACACATGACTCTCAAAAGTTATATGAGGAAGTGAAACGCATTGCCTTGACGGAAGCATAACTAATTAACCCTTTGCTTTGTTACGAATTACCATTTTAGGATCAGGCACCAGTACTGGAGTGCCCTTAATAGGCTGTAACTGCGCTGTTTGTACCTCTAAGGATCCTAAAGACAATAGATTAAGAACAAGTATCAAGATTGAGTCAGCAACGACCTGTATCATTATCGATACCACCCCCGATTTTAGGTATCAAATGCTGCGTACTCAAACAACCCATATTGATGCCGTGGTTTTTACCCATCCCCATAGAGATCATTATGCTGGATTAGATGATATAAGACCCTATAATTTCTTCTCTGGCAAGTCGATGCCTATTTATGCAAATGACATTACACAGGTGGCCATACGACGTGATTTTTATTATGCATTCGAAGCCAACAAAGATGCCGGACTTCCAGAAATGCAATTGCTTTCTATTGACAATGACCTGCCTTTTACTATTGGTGATATTCAATTGACACCCATTCAAGTGATGCATCGCGAAATGCCTGTCTTAGGATTCAGGGTGGGGGATTTCACCTATATCACAGATGCTAATTTTATTGCAGAAAAAGAACTTGAAAAAATAAAAGGTACTAAAGTACTTATCCTCAATGCACTTCGTCCTGAACCACATCCAACCCATTTCACTTTAGCAGAAGCGATTGACCTAGTACAAAAAATAGAAGTACCTCAAACGTATTTTACCCATTTTAGCCATCAGATTGGCTTGCATCAAAAGGTGGAAGCCGACTTGCCTAAAGGCATTGCCATGGCGTATGATGGAATGGAAATTCAGCTGGATTAAATCCTTTTTCAAAAGTAGTTTTACGCTGTTGCTGGTCCAATTAAATCTATAGGTTTATCGAAATATAAAAATGCATTTCGATTGGAAGGCTTATTTTATTTTCACCAAAAAAGAACAAAAAGGCATTCTAGTACTCGGATGTATTTTGTCCTGCAGTTTAGTATTGCATTATCTTCTTCCAACCAATACAGTTTCTAATTCAACAGTGCAGCAAAAACTTGTTGCGGCTAAGTCCTTATTTTATTTTGATCCAAATGTGTTGGATACCAATCAGGGGATAAGATTGGGATTGACCATAAAACAAATGCGTATCCTTTATAATTATCGGGCAAAAGGGGGGCGTTTTTACAAAAAAGAAGATCTATTAAAATGGTATGGCTTATCTAAAGCGCAGGCAAATCAACTGATGCCCTGGGTTCGTATTCAAGCGAACAACGCATTACGCAATCAGCAATATACAAGAGATCAAACACAAAAAATAGACATCAATAATCCCAATTTTGATGCCTGGAAAAACAGGACAGGTTTACCCCATTATAAAATAAAAAGGATTCTAGCGTATCAAAAATGGGCTGGAGGTTTTACGAGT
>JBFYPO010000109.1:0-18732 GCA_041303215.1 Asinibacterium sp.
GTTTTTAACATCCAGATACTACATCCATCATGTCCAGAATTTCCTAGTGATTTTGGCAATCTGTTGTATCCTAGCTTTTCATACATCGTAACCGCATTGGATAGTTCAGGCATGGTTTCTAGGTATACTTGTTCATAACCAGTTTGTTTTGCCCAAGCCATTGCTTTAAGCATTAATGCTTTTCCTAAACCAGTTCCTCTTGCAGTTGGTGCTAAGTATAGTTTAACCAGTTCACAAGTTTTTTCGGGTAAACCAACGGTGGGGAAGATGCCACAGCCTCCTAGTAGGGTATTGTCTTTTTCTGCGACATAATAAACTGATCCTGGTGTTTCAAACAATTGACTCAAATGATCTGTGGTTGGATCATAATATACGGTGCCAGGTTTATTGGCACCAAATTCTGTCAAAGCTGCGCGAATCACCACTGCTAAGGCAACATTGTCTTTTGGTTCAATTAGTCTTATGCTTTCCATTGTTTGTATTGATTGATCAATCCATTGGTTGAACTATCATGACCACTTACTGGTTGATCATGATTCAATTCGGGTAAAATTTGATTTGCCAATTGCTTTCCTAATTCTACACCCCACTGGTCAAAACTAAAAATATTCCAAATCACCCCTTGTGTAAATATTTTTTGTTCATATAAAGCAATTAAAAATCCTAAGGTTTGCGGTGTTATTTTTTCTACTAAGAATGAATTGGTTGGCTTGTTTCCCGCAAAAACTTTAAAGGGAGCTAGGAATTCAATTTCAGCAGCTGATTTTCCGGCTGCTTTTAATTCTTCAATGACCGTCTTTTCTGTCTTGCCATTTAACAATGCTTCTGTTTGTGCAAAGAAATTGCTTAACAGTTTAGCATGGTGATCTCCAATTGGATTGTGGCTTTTAGCGGGTGCTATAAAATCACAAGGAATTACTAAAGTGCCTTGATGGATCAACTGATAAAAGGCATGCTGTCCATTGGTACCAGGCTCTCCCCAGATAACAGGACCAGTTGCATAATTTACGGTAGTGCCATTTCGATCTACATATTTACCATTACTTTCCATATTGCCTTGTTGGAAATAAGCAGCAAATCGGTGTAAGTATTGATCATAGGGTAGGATCGCTTCACTTTGAGCACCAAAAAAGTTGGTATACCAAATACCTAATAAAGCCATGATCACAGGAATATTTTTTTCAAATGGGGTTGTTTTAAAATGTACATCAGCTTCGTGTGCCCCTTTTAATAATGCTTCAAAAGCATCGTATCCAATGGTTAATGCAATGGACAAACCAATAGCACTCCATAAGGAATAACGTCCTCCAACCCAATCCCAAAATTCAAACATATTTTGGCTACTAATACCAAATTCATTGACTAATTTTTCGTTCGTGCTCAATGCAACAAAGTGAGTTGCAATATGCGCTTCTTCTTTAGCATGTTCCAAAAACCATGTTCTTGCAGTATGTGCATTGGTCATGGTTTCTTGTGTTGTAAAGGTTTTTGAAGCAATTAAAAACAAAGTTTCTTCTGCGTTGACCTTTTTTAAAGTTTCTGCAATATGTGTTCCGTCGACATTGCTTACAAAATAAGTTTGTATACCCTCTACCCAATAAGGTTTTAATGCTTCTGTCACCATCACAGGGCCAAGGTCACTACCACCAATGCCAATATTTACTATAGTGGTAATCTTTTTTCCAGTAAAACCTCTGTGTTCACCTTGATGAATTTTGTTGCAAAAAGTTTTCATTTGTTGCAATACCTTTTGAATATCTGGCATCACATCTTTACCTGCTAATAAAACTGGTTGGCCACTGAAGTTTCTCAAAGCTGAATGCAATACTGCTCGCTGCTCTGTTTCATTGATTGCATGTCCTGCAAATTGAGCTTCAATAGCTTTATCTAATCCACATTCTTTTGCTAATTGAAATAATAATTGAAGGGTCTTGTCCGCAATAATATTCTTTGAATAGTCAAATAAAATGCCGTCTTTTTTGATCGAGTATTTTTCAAATCTATTGGCATCCGCAACAAACAAATCTTTCATCTGTCTACGACTCATTTCTTCTTCGAAGTGTTTCTTTAACACAAACCAAGCTTGTGTGGTAGTTGGATTAATTCTTTCTAACATATTTTTATATTCTTATCGTTTTCTTATCGTTGCTATTTAATTTTTTGAATGATTTCAATTGTTTTGGTTAAATCATCTGAACTGATATCAAGGTGTAAAACAAAACGTACTTGTGTTGGGGTCATCACATAAGCTAAAACGTTTTGTTCTTTTAAAGCCTGTACAAAAGCAGCTGGAGTATAGGATCCAGTCATCACCGCAATGACAATATTGGTTTCAACTGGTAATACATAGTCTACAAAAGAACTGGCTTCTAAAGCATCTTTTAAAGCAATGGCTTTCTGATGGTCTTCTTTCAATCTTTCTATATGATGGTCTAATGCATAAATCCCTGCTGCTGCTAAATAACCTGCTTGTCGCATCCCACCTCCAAAAACTTTCCTCCATCTTCTGGCTTTTTGGATGAACTTAGCATTACCCACAAGGACACTGCCCACTGGAGCTCCAAGTCCTTTACTTAAACAAACGGATACAGAATCAAATACTTTACCATAATCCGCTGCAGCTTCCTTTTTATGCACAATGGCATTAAAAACCCTGGCACCATCTAAATGAAGGGCCAATTGGTTGGCTTTGGTGACCTTTTGAATGTCATAAAAGGTATTAAAATCATAACATGCGCCACCGCCTCGATTGCTAGTATTTTCCAAACTCACCAAACTAGTGATCGGTTTATGTACATCAATTGGGTTAATGGCCGCTTGAACTTCCTCCGCGGTCAATCTTCCACGGTCACCATGCAAGAGGCGCACCGAACAGCCTGAATTGAAGGCTATACCGCCTCCTTCGTATTGATAAATATGGGAAATTTCGTCACAAATCACTTCATCACCTGCTTGAGTATGGCATTTTATAGCCAATTGGTTGGTCATAGTACCACTTGGGCAGAATAATCCAGCCTCAAAACCAAAGATTTTGGCTGTTTTTTGCTCTAATTGGTTGATGGTGGGGTCTTCTCCAAAAACATCATCTCCCACTGGAGCTGCTTGCATGTATGCTAGCATCGCTGGGGTAGGCTTGGTTACCGTATCGGATCTATAATCAATCATGTCGCGAAGATAAAACCGGGGCGTCGATAAATGTCAAAAATCGACATTTTGGGTATAAATATTTCCAAAAGCTGAATTTGAGCAGTATTATAGGCAATATTTGTATTATTGAGCTCAAAATCATAACTTTGCAGACTCCCGAAAGGGATATACTTTTTTGGAATTTCCATCGTTATACATATAAATAAATTCTTTGCATGAGGCAGCTTAAAATTGCTACACAGATTACCAACAGAGATTCTCAAGCGGTTGAAAAATACTTGCAGGAGATTTCTAAAATCTCTATGATTAATCCTGAGGAAGAAACGACCCTTGCACAACGTATTAAAATGGGTGATCAACGCGCATTGGACAAGTTGGTTCAAGCCAATTTACGTTTCGTTGTATCGGTAGCAAAACAATACCAACACCAAGGATTGTCTTTGAGTGATTTGATCAATGAAGGAAATTTGGGATTAATCAAAGCTGCTCAAAGATTTGATGAAACAAAAGGATTCAAATTCATTTCTTATGCGGTATGGTGGATTCGTCAATCTATTTTACAAGCTTTAGCAGAACAAGGTCGTTTGGTTCGTTTACCACAGAATAAGATTGGTACCTACAATAAAGCTAACAAAGCATATATGGCATTTGAACAAGAGCATGAGCGTGAGCCTTCAACTGAAGAATTAGCTGGTATCTTGGAAATGTCTGAAACAGAAATCAACAATATTTTCCAATCTAATACACGTCACACTTCTCTAGATGCTCCTGTGCATGAAGCTGAAGATGTGGCCATGGGGGATTTATTGGAAGGTGGATCTGATACGGATGAAGATGTGATGAAAGATTCATTGAGAGAAGAAATCAAAAGAGTCCTTAAGTCTTTAAGTCCAAGAGAAGCAGAGATTGTAAATGCTTATTTTGGTTTAGATGGTGAAAATGGGGTAACCATAGAACAAATTGGTATTAAATACGATTTAACCAAAGAACGTATCAGACAAATTAAAGAGCGTGCTATTAAACGTTTACAAAAAGCGCGATATAGCAATGCATTGAAAGCTTATTTGGGCTAATTAAAAATTAAATAATATGATAACAGCCCCAATGATCTTTCAGATTTTCGGGGCTGTTTTATTCTAAGCCATTCGTAAAATTGAAAGTTTTGGAAAAAATATAAAATTATGGAAACAGAAAAAGTAGACATCCTTATTATAGGGTCAGGACCAGCAGGTTATACCGCAGCAATCTATGCAGCTAGAGCGAATATGAAACCATTATTATACCAAGGTATACAACCAGGTGGTCAATTAACCATCACAACCGAAGTAGAAAACTATCCTGGTTTTCCTGAAGGAATTCAGGGCCCAGAAATGATGGTTAATTTCGAAAAACAAGCGGCAAGAATGGGTACTGATATCCGTTATGGCTTAGCAACTAAAGTTGACTTTAGTGGTTATCCTCATAAAGTATGGATTGATGATGAAAAAATTATTGAAGCTGGAGCTGTCATTATATCTACAGGGGCAAGTGCTAAATGGTTGGGTATTCCAAGTGAAGAAAAATTAAATGGTTTTGGAGTAAGTGCTTGTGCTGTTTGTGATGGGTTCTTTTTTAAAGGTAAAGATGTAGCAATTGTAGGAGCAGGAGATACGGCTGCAGAAGAAGCACATTATTTATCAAAGATGTGTACCACAGTGCATATGATTGTAAGAAAAGACCAAATGCGTGCAAGTAAAGTAATGCAGGATAGAGTCTTGAACACGCCTAATATCATTGTTCATTTTAATTCAGAAACAGATGAGATTCTTGGGGACAAGAAAGTAGAAGGGGTACGTATCAAAAATAACCAAACCAATACGATGGAAGAAATTCCAGTGAGTGCCTTCTTTGTGGCGATTGGTCATAAACCAAATAGTGATATTTTCAAAGACTTTTTAACCATGGATGAAACTGGTTATATCTTAACCGAACCTGGAACTACAAAAACAAATGTCGAAGGTGTTTTTGCAGCAGGTGATGTACAAGATAAAAATTACAGACAAGCGGTAACTGCAGCTGGAAGTGGCTGTATGGCAGCATTGGATGCAGAACGTTTCTTAACTGCTAAAGGGCACTAGATCAATAAAAGAGCGACTTAATAATATTGTATGCACATCTATTTAAATGATTTAGTTTTCAATGGTTTTCACGGGGTTTATCCTGCGGAAAGGAAAATTGGAAACACTTTTAAAGTAGATGTGCGTATTGATTTTACACCTTCCACCAAAATCATTGATCAATTAGATCAAACAATCGATTACGTTGAAGTGTATCATTTGATTCAAAAAATAATGGAAGTACCTACACCGTTATTAGAAACTTTGATAGCAAAAATTTCGGATCAAATTTTAAAGGAGCATCAATTGGCTGAAACCGTTTTTGTGAAAATCACAAAAATGCAATTAGCGATACCCACTTTTGAGGGCACGACTGCTGTTTCTATAGAGCGTAGCAGAAATTAAATTTTATATCTTTTTATCCTTCCAACGCATTGTTCTTATATAAAAGAAGGAAGGGGTTAGTAAACACAACCAATAAATTACTTCGCTAAACCATCCATAAGTAATGGGTAATTGATAGTATTCCAATACGAGATAATTATAGAGGACATAAATCACAATAGCCGCAAATTCTATCATTAATGTAACCTTGGACTGACCTGTACCTGTGACTGCACTCAGCCAAATGGTGGAGGCGGACATAATTAATAGAGCAACTGATACGATCCTTAATACAGGAATACCTTCTGCTAAAAATCCTGCTCCTTGGCCATAAATAGATAAAAATGCTGAGGCAAAAATATTGAGGATCAAAGCTACTATTAAAGCGATCCCAAAACTCCATTTCATAATTTTATAGATCAATTCAATGACTTTGTCTTGTAAGTTTTGGCCAATAATATTACTCACCATGGTGGTGGTAGTGGCAGCAAAGGCCCATGTGAAACAACCAAAAAAACCAAAAATATTTCGCATTGCATTGGATACAGCTAGGGATTGTTCCCCTCTATGTTCTATCAAAATATAAAAGAATTCCCAGCTTATTATACTAATCATGTATTGCATCATCAAGGGCGATGACTGCACCATGATCAACTTTACATAATCCATTTTGAGTTCAAATTTCTTAAAAAGATCAAATCTTGCACCAATTTTTTGATAATGGATGACTAAATAAATGACTAATAAGCCCATCACTTCTGCAATGATCGAGGCGTAGGCTGCACCATTTAAACCCATTGCTGTAAATCCAAAATGTCCAAAAATTAAACTGTAATCAAAGAATATATTAATGAAGGCTTCTGTAGCGGTACCAATAATCAAATACTTGCTTTGATTGGTGCCCACTAATAAGGCATTGCGCATTTGATAGATGAATAAAAAGGGTATTCCCCATATTCTAATTTTCAGGAATTCAATGATGGTGTTGGCGCGCTCCTGGTCATGTAATAAAGCATGAAATATACCTGGTGCTATAAAGTAGGTAAAACCAATGCCAATCAGGGATAAAAAGAGGGATATTAGGACCCCTTGTGAAAACAATATACCTATTTCGTCAATCCTATTTTCTCCTGCTCTTCTAGATATTAATGCTTGTAATCCATTATTCAGTCCTTGTCCCATGACCCCAAAAATCAAATAATAAACCCCAGTGATCCCTCCAATAGCTAATGCTTGTTTACTTAAAGCGCCCAGGAATATATTGTTGATAATGAAGTTAAACTGAGGCACAAGTATCGCCATCGCTATGGGAATAGAGATAGTTAAGATCTGTTTACTGCTAATATTAACCTGTAAAGAAGGGGTCGATTCGGCTTGGCTCATATAATTACAAATCTACAATTAGTTTTAGCAATAGACTGCCTCTTTTTTTTGTATCATTGCAGTACAAATTGACTATGGCACAGAAAAAAATTGGCATCTACGGGATACAAGAAAGTACAGCAAATAACAAGGTAGAAGATCTATACCTGGTTGTAGACGAACAGTCTATTTGTTTTATTGTTAAAAACCATACCAATGGACAATATATTTCTTTTGAATATTTTGAAAACACTCCCGATCAAAATGGTTGGAACCAATTATTAGGGTACTTACAAAATAATTCAAAATTGATCCAGTCTTTTTATAGACAGGTTCAATTTGTAATGAATACCAAAAAATCATTGTTGACTAAATTGGTCTTGAATGGGGCCGATACATTTTATCAAAATGAGTTTAAGCTGCTCTTTGGTATGGAATTAGAAGAGGAGGTGCAAACACAAACAATTGGGGAGAATCAAGTGATTGTTTATAGTGTACCAGATGCATTAAGTACTTTATTAACAAGGGCTTTCCCAACGGGTAAATGGACGAATTATATTGGTTGTTTAATACAATCCATAAAGGAAGATGGTATTTATGTAAGTCTTTTTGATGCCTATTATATTTTATTAATTATCGAAGGTGGTAAAACACAGTTGGTGAACTTTTTTAACAAAGGCGGTGCGGATCAAAATAATTATCAAATTTTAAATGCTTGTAGTTTTACCAATACCTTGCCCAATTCGAGCAATTTACATGTAACAGGGTACAATGCAGAAAGAGATCATTGGATTCAAGCATTGTCTAGTTATTTTGCGAATGCACATATACAACATGCCCCAGATACTGGTATTGCTGCTACTTTAAACAATGAATACCCTAATCATAGTTACGCTCCTTATTTTATCTTTTAACTGGTATTTATGAGAATCATTTCTGGGAAATATGGGGGTAGGAGAATTCACCCTCCTGCACACATGCCCCATACAAGACCTACAACAGATATAGCTAAAGAGGGCTTATTCAATATCCTCCAAAATAGGGTTGCCATAGATGGCGCGACCACTTTAGATTTATTTGGTGGTACTGGTTGCATTAGTTATGAATTGGCATCTAGAGGTGCGGAGCATTTGACGATTGTAGAAAAAGATAAAACGATGCTTGATTTTATAAAAAAGAACATCGAATTTTTAAAGATTGAAAATACGATCATGATTCAAATGGATGTATTTCAGTTTTTAGCTACTTGTCAACAACAATATGATATTATTTTTGCCGGACCACCTTATGCTTTAAACACCATTGATGATTTACCTAGGATCATTGTAGAGAAAAAATTAATCAGTACAGAAGGGTATTTTATTTTAGAGCATACCCCTCGAAATGACTATAAAACATTTGAAGGATATAGTTTTCAACGTAATTACGGAGCCACTATTTTTAGTTTTTTCGAATGCATATAAATAAAGCCGAAGCGCGTAAAATATTAATCCAAAAAAGAGCTGCCTTGTCAGAAGTTGACTGCATGAAAATGGATGATTTGTTACTGATTCAAATGCAAAGAATTGACTTTTCAAGTACGGTAGTGGTAGCTAGTTTTTATCCCCTTGCTGAAAAGAACGAACCTAATACCTTATTATTTGAAAAATATATAAAAACACTTTTCCCATTTATTCGATTTTGTTATCCAATCATTCAAACTAAAACCAATGAAATGGATTTTTATTTTGAGACAGAGACATTACAAGTTAATGCATTTGGAATACAAGAACCTCTGCCTTTCAATAAAGTGGAGGCAGTAGAGATTGATTTGATGTTTGTCCCTTTACTTGGTTTTGATTTAAAAGGACATCGGGTTGGTTTTGGCAAAGGATATTATGATAGATACCTAGCTAAAGCTGGGGAGGGGTTACAAAAAATAGGTGTTTCTTACTTTGAACCTATGGAGAATTTCACTGATACCAATGAATTTGACGTACCTTTGTCTTGTTGTATCACGCCGTGGAATACTTATGAATTTGAATAATATTTTTTTAAAATCTTTTAGAGTACTACTTCTCCCTTTTGCTATTGTATATGGTTGGATAGTATCATTGCGCAATTGGATGTACGCTAAAAAGTATTTAAAATCAGTGCATTTTAATTTGCCTATAATTTGTGTCGGCAATCTTTCTTTAGGAGGCACAGGAAAATCACCCATGGTAGAGCATTTATTATCTATTCTTTCTAATGAGTATAAGACAGCCACCTTAAGCAGAGGGTATAAAAGAAAAACCAAAGGGTACGCTTTAGCTGGGGAACAAACTACTGCTTTAGAAATTGGAGATGAACCAATGCAATTTCATCTAAAATTCCCCAAAGTGGGTGTTGCTGTGGGTGAAAGACGCATTGAAGCAATCCCACAATTAATCCAAGATATACCTGATCTACAAACAGTCATATTGGACGATGCTTTTCAGCACCGTGAAATTGATGCGCATTTTAGTATTCTATTAACTGAATATGACAATTTATACTGTGATGACTTCTTTTTCCCAACGGGTGACTTGAGGGATGAACGCAAATCTGCAAAACGAGCAAATATCATTGTGGTGACTAAATGTCCTATAGACATGACAGAACAAGATAGAGCAGAAGTGTTAGAGAAATTGTATCCAGAACAGCATCAATCTGTATTTTTTACAGCAATTGCTTATGAAACACCTTATCATATTTACAATCCTGCTGACCAATGGGTTTTAACAATGCGAGATGAGGTTTTATTGGTTTGTGGTATTGCGAATCCCATCCCATTAAAAAATTATTTACACGAACACACACACACTTATTATCAATTAAGTTACAGCGACCATCATATTTTTTCCATAGAAGATTTAAATGATATCCGCAATAAATTTGAACAGATTAATGCAAAGAGTAAATTGATCCTTACTACCGAGAAAGATGCAGTTAGATTGATAAAATACACCAATGAATTAAATAATATTCCATTGTATGTAGTACCTATCAAGCCATTCTTTCTTTTTAATCAAGCAACTGAATTTAATCAATTGGTCATTGATTTTGTAGCACAATATCATCAACAAACAAATGAACAGTAAAAAAGACAAGAAGAAGTCAAAAACAACTACAAAACAGACCCATTTAACGACTACGTATAAAGGGACATTAGATATTGCCAAATCTGGCATGGGATTCATCATTGTGCAAGGTCTTGAACAAGACATTTTGGTTTTTCCAACCGATTTTAATACCGCTTTAAAAGGGGACGAAGTCCGTGTTAAAATAACCAAAATAAGACAAGGCTCTGGCAAGAAAGAAGGGAAGGTGGTAGAGATTGTAAAAAGGAAACAAGTTTCTTTTGCGGGCACGATGCAGATCATGCAGCACCATGCTTTCTTTTTACCTAATACCATTCATCCAATGCCAGATATTTATATCCCAATGGATAAATTAAAAGGAGCCAAATCTGGAGACAAGGTAATAGTACAATTAACTAAATGGGACAATCCAAATAAAAAACCAGAGGGGGAAGTACTAGAAATATTTACACCAGAGAAAGAGAATGATTTAGCAATGAAGTCAATCGTAGCAGAATCTGGATTTCCTTTAGTGTTTGACGGTGAAGTACTTGCATTCGCTAAAACCTTATCCGCTGAAATTACCCCAGAAGAAATTGCAAAAAGAAAAGACTTTAGAAAAGTATTGACTTTTACAATTGACCCAGTGGATGCAAAAGATTTTGATGATGCCATCTCTTTTCAACACTTATCGAATGGAAATATTGAAATTGGTGTCCATATAGCAGACGTAAGTCATTTTGTACAACCAGGTACAGCGGTAGACAAAGCAGCTTACGAAAGAGCCACTTCTGTTTATTTACCGGATAGAGTATACCCAATGTTGCCTGAACGTATTTCTAATGAATTATGTTCTTTAAGACCAAGGGAAGAAAAATTAACTTTTTCAGCCACATTTGAAGTGGATAGTTCAGGTAATATTGTAGCCACTTGGTATGGTAAAACAGTTATTTATTCTGATAGACGTTTTACCTATGAAGAGGTGCAAGAGATCATTGAAACCAAGGAAGGGGATCATAAAGAAGAGATTTTGTGGTTACATGCCTACACTCAAAAATTAAGAGCAAAACGTTTCGAAAATGGGGCAATTAATTTCTCTTCACAAGAAGTACGTTTCACTTTAGATGCAACAGGAAAACCTATTGGAATTACGGTAAAAGAAAGCAAAGCCTCTCACCAATTGATCGAAGAATTGATGTTAAAAGCAAATCAACTGATTGCCGAAAAAATGGGTAAAATCAAAGTAAAAAAAGACTTTTTACCTTTCCCGTACCGTGTGCATGATCAGCCCAATGAGGATAAATTAAATCCATTTGTGGTCTTTGCTAAAAAGCATGGCTATCCCTTTAATATTGATACTCCAGAACAGATAGCGCATAGTTTTAACAACTTAATGTTAGCATCAAAAGGAAAACCTGAGCAACATGTGCTAGAACAATTAGGTATTCGTACCATGGCTAAAGCGGTTTATACCACCCATAATATTGGTCACTATGGTTTAGGATTTGAACATTATTGTCATTTCACTTCGCCCATACGTCGATATCCAGATGTTTTAGTGCATCGAATTGTTCAGTCGGTATTAATGGGTAATGCAATGAATGATGAGCATTTAGAAGAAAAATGTGTGCATTGTAGTATGCGTGAAAGAGCAGCAATGGAAGCAGAACGTGCAGCCAATAAATACAAACAAGTTGAATTCATGAAAGAATACTTGGGACATGTATTTGAAGGTGTTATAAGTGGTGTCTCTAGTTTCGGATTCTTTGTTGAAACAGTTGAGCATAAATGTGAAGGCTTAGTGGCTATTACCAGTTTGTCCAAAACAGATGACTTTAAATTAATAGAATCCGACTATGCATTAGTTGGTTCAAGATCTGGTAGAAAATTCAATATGGGCGACAAAGTAATGGTAAAAGTAGTCGCCGCCAATTTGGATAAACGCCAATTGGATTTCGAATGGGAACCTAATGGCACCGTTACAAAATAGGGTCTATAAACAAGTGGATTGATTAATAACTAGTCAATGTTTCTTGGAAAATAATTCCTTCCTCTGCTAAACTTTTTAAGATAGGGTTATATATTCTTGCATCAATAGGAATATGTAACCCTGTCATTTTTATTGCACCTTCTAAGTAGGCACAAACTGCCATTGCCAAGGGTAAACCAACTGTTTTGGCCATGGCAGTTTGTATTGCATCTTCCCCAGTTAATACCATGCTACTCTCTAATTTAAATGTACTTGTGCCAATACTATATTCAATTTCATGCAACATGACTACTAGATCCTTATCAGTAGCTGCTAATTTCCATTTATCTTCTAAGATCCATTGTAAAATAGCGGCATTAGAATTGTATTGTGTGGGAATAATTGTAGTTGCTTCTAAGCCTATATAATTGAGTTGTGCTGCTAGCTTTTCCTCTTTTTTTAAATCAGCTAAAGTTGCTTCTAAACCATTTTTTTGAATATGTCCTTCAAACCATTGTTGAATAGAAGTATTTGGCGGCAAGTCAATACAATTTTCATCTGTTAATTGTAATTGAACAATTGCATTCCATCCAGTACAAAATGCTGGATAGCGAAGGGTAGTGCGGACAAAATCTTTTACACCATGTAAATGATAAGTGTCAATATAAGATAATGAATTTCTATTGGGATAATACGCTAATGCGCCTATACCAGACACTTTCACTATAGGTGTTTGATTAAAAATTTCAGGATAGTCTTTAGTTATAGTTGCTCCATTTTCTAGATAAATGGCCCCCGCTTTTCCAGCTAAAATGATATTTTTTGGATTCCAGCTGATTTTATAATGCCAAGGGTTATTGTCACTTTCGGGCGCAATCAATCCGCCACAATGCGATTTAAAGCTGGTAATTTTGCCGCCTTTTGCATGAACGGCATCAATGATTGCCATAGCACTCATGTGGTCAATTCCGGGATCTAAACCCATTTCACATAGGAATAAAAGTTGTTTTGCTTCAATCTCTGCAGCAATGGAACGCATATTGTCATCCACATAAGAGGCTGTAAATAATGGTTTTTCATAGGTTAGGCAATCCTTTGCCACTAAAAAGTGTAGGCTGGCAGGTAACATAGACACCACTATACTGGCTTTTTGAACTAAATTTTGACGTTCTTTTTCATTTTCTATGTCAATACCTAGGGCAGTGCCATTAGGGGCGTTATTCCATTTATTGGTGGCAGTCGCAAGATCGCCATCTGCCAATAGGATATACCAGTCGTTTTCAACCGCTTTTTTTTGCAAATATTGGATTAAAACAGTGGCAGATTTACCAGCTCCAATAACCAGAATTGTTGGGCCCATTTTTGAATGTATAAGAGGTTAAATATTATGGAGTTAAAGTTAGTATTTATTACCAAAAACTGTGGATAAAAATGTGTAAATATAAACCCATTTTTACCCCAAAAAAGGGGTCAAAAAGTTATCTTCGTAGACGTCCGTATTCGATGCTGTATTAGGCATTGAAAAATGACTTATAGAAACAAAAATTATGGAAGAAAATTTAGGTGAAAATTTAGGTCTAGAACAGACCCAAGACAATGATCGTGTGATTAGAGTCAACATTGAGGAGCAAATGAAAACCTCTTATATTGACTATTCGATGTCTGTAATTGTAGGGCGTGCTTTACCCGATGTTCGTGATGGTTTTAAACCAGTTCATCGTCGTGTATTGTTTGCCATGCATGAATTAGGAAACAATAGCAATAAACCTTATAAAAAATCAGCGCGTATTGTTGGAGAAGTGATGGGTAAGTTTCACCCTCACGGCGACACTGCAATCTATGACACTTTAGTGCGTATGGCACAGGAGTGGACGATGCGTTATAAATTAGTAGACGGCCAGGGTAACTTTGGTAACCAAGATGGTGATCCACCAGCTGCTATGCGTTACACTGAAGCACGTTTGCAAAAGATTTCAGAAGCCATGTTGGATGACTTGGAGAAAGATACAGTAGACTATCAATTGAATTTTGATGATAGTTTATCTGAGCCAAGTGTGCTACCAACAAGAATTCCACAACTTTTAGTGAATGGATCCTCTGGTATTGCCGTAGGTATGGCGACCAATATGTTGCCACATAATTTGAACGAAGTAGTAGACGGTTGTATTGCCTACATTGACAATAAAGACATTACTATTGAAGAATTGATCACCATCGTAAAAGCACCCGATTTTCCAACAGGAGGTGTGATTTATGGCATGGAAGGCGTGAAGCAAGGTTTGATGACAGGTCGTGGTCGTGTAGTAGTTCGTGGTAAATGTAATGTAGAAACAAAAGCGAATGGTCGTGAAATGATTGTGATCAACGAAATACCTTATCAAGTGAATCGTGATCATTTAACAGATCGTATTGGTCAATTGGTGGTGGATAAAGTAGTAGAAGGCATCACGCACGTAAACAATGAAAGTAACAAGCGCGAGGGAACTCGTATTGTGATTGAGTTACGTAAAGACGCAGTGGCACAAGTGATCATCAATCAATTGTTCAAATTCACAGAATTGCAAACCAGTTATGGTATCAACAATGTGGCTTTGGTGAAAGGTCGTCCTAGAATCTTGAACTTAAAAGATTTGATTGTAGAGTTTGTTGATTTTAGAATGGAAGTGGTGATTCGTCGTGCCAAATTTGAATTAAAGAAAGCGGAAGAGCGTGCACATATTTTAGAAGGATACTTGATTGCATTAGATCATTTAGACGAAGTGATTCGTTTGATCAGAAGTTCTGCTAATCCAGAAGCAGCAAAAGAAGCTTTAATTACAGCAGGATGGGGCATTTCAGAGATTCAAGCTAAAGCAATTTTGGAATTAAGATTGCAACGTTTGACTGGTATGGAGCGTGAAAAAATTAAAGAAGAATTTGATCAATTAATGAAATTGATTGCTTCTTTAAAAGAGTTACTAGGAAGCGAACATTTACGCTTCGAATTGATTAAAACTGAATTATTAGAAGTCAAAGACAAATTTGGAGATGAGCGTAAATCTGAGATACAATATTTGGCGGATGAAATGCGCATCGAAGATTTAATTGAAGAAGAAGATGTGGTGATCACAATCTCTCACTTAGGCTATATCAAACGTACATCTGCAACAGAATATCGTCAACAAAAACGTGGAGGGCGCGGTGCTATTGGTTCTAAGACCAGAGAAGAAGATTATGTAGAGCATTTGTTTATTGCCTCTACACATGATACGATGTTGTTCTTTACAGAAAAAGGTAGATGTTTCTGGATGCGTGTGTATGAAATTCCTGAAGGTGAAAAAACAAGTAAGGGTAGAGCAATCCAAAACTTAATTCAATTGCCACAAGACGATAAAGTAAAAGCGATTATTGAGGTACGTAATTTGGCAGATAAGGATTATGTAAATAACCATTATATCATTTTATGTACTAAGAAAGGGATCATCAAAAAAACTTGTTTAGAAGAATTTAGTCGTCCAAGAGTAAATGGAGTGAATGCTATTACCATCAACGAAGGCGACGAATTATTAGCTGCACGTTTAACAGATGGAAACAACGAAGTGATGATGGCTGTGAAATCTGGTCGTGCCATTCGTTTCCCTGAAGAGAAAGTGAGACCTACAGGTAGAGGTGCCATTGGTGTAGCAGGTATCGAAGTGGATGACGAAACAGATGAAGTGGTTGGTTTAGTTTGTGTGAACAGAGAAGACAAAGACCGTACCATTTTAGTAGTCAGTCAACAAGGTTATGGTAAGCGAACTCCAATTGACGATTACCGTATCACCAACCGAGGTGGTAAGGGGGTTAAAACCATCAATGTGACTGAAAAAACCGGTAGTTTGGTGGGTATCATGGATGTGCTAGAAAAAGAAGATTTAATTATCACTTGTAAATCTGGTGTAACTATTAGAACAAGCATTGCTGACATTAGAGAAGCGGGTAGAGCAACCCAGGGGGTAAAATTGATTCGTTTAGATGAAAGCGATGAGATTGCAGCTACTTCAAAAATCGAAGAACAAGATGTACCAGAAGAAGGTGAAACAGTAAATACAAACCTAGATGCTATATCTGATTCAGCAGAAACGAGTGCCCCAGCAATTGACGACAGCTTAAATAACGAAGGCGATGACACGCCAGAAGCATAAATTTTATAACTTTAGATTACTTTAAAATCATCATTATGAAAAAATGGATTGGTGTAATGTTCTTAGCAACATTAATGCAAACAGCTTTTGCTCAAGACTTTAAGAAAGTTGAAACGAATTTATTATTAAATAACTTCGAAGCTGCTAAGACAGAATACGAAAAAGCAGTCACAAAAAAAGCAAATATTGAAAACACTGCTGAAGGGTATTACTGGAAATCAAAAATTTTCGCTGGATTATCAAAAGATCCAGCTGCTAAGTATCCAGATGCTTTCGAGAAGTTATCAAAAAGTTTAGAAGCTTATATTCAAGCTGACCCTGAGTTTAAATTAGCAATCGAAAAAGGACAAGAGCCTTTTTTTGAAGTGTATATCAGAAGCTTTAAAGATGGGGTAGCTGCGTTTGGTGAAAAGAAATGGAAAGATGCAGCAATGAATTTCGACAGAGGTGTTGTTTTAAGTGATATCATCTTCACAAAAGGTTGGTCTAGCAATAAACAACCATTTGATACAACTACCTTAATGTATGCAGGTTATTCAAATCAAAATGCTGGTAATGTTGAAACGACTTTGAAACATTATACAAGAATGATTCATGCCAATTTAAATGCGGCAGATTTGATCGACATTTATAAGTATGTGTTGATCCAATATATTGAGCAAAAGGACAAAGCCAACTTTGACAAATATTATGTAATTGCTGAAAAAGCTTACCCACAAGATAAATGGTTTGAATTTAGAGCGGATTATATAGATAGAAATATGACTGCAGAAGAGAAAGTAGCTGCATTTGAAGCTCAAGTGGCTGCTAATAATATCACTGAAATTGAGTGTCAAATGTATGGTGACATGTTTATGGCGGTTAAAAACGAAGAGAATGTAGCGGAAGCAAAGGCAAATCTATTTTTAGATAAAGCTGCAGATGCTTACATGAAGGCCTACAATATGAATAAACAAAATTTTGCTGCAGCATTCAACGTAGGAATTAGCTATTATAACCAATATTCTGGTTTAGATGACCAATTTGGCAACAATATCAGGGCTTTACAGCAATTAAATAGCAATAAGCCACCAGCACCAAAGGATCCAAAGAAAAAATTAGCATTTGATGCCGCTTTCAAAGCGCAACAAGATTCTATCAAAAAGTTAAACCTAGCTTTAGATGCGCCAATGAAGGCAAAAGCGGATCAAGCTATT
Source organism: Asinibacterium sp. (assembly GCA_041303215.1). GTDB lineage: Bacteria > Bacteroidota > Bacteroidia > Chitinophagales > Chitinophagaceae > Sediminibacterium. The sequence goes on from JBFYPO010000109.1 coordinate 17,398, forward strand.
GAGTGGATCGAAAATGCATTCAACATCATTAAAGACAAGGAAACTTTGACGAGAAGTGAGAAAAATGTCGCAGCTAGATCTGTTGACTTTTTAGCTACTTTATATGCAGCAAAAAGAGATAAAAACAGAGCAAATCAAAAAGTGTATGATGAGTTAGATGCTAAGTTTAATAAATACGATCAATTACACGATAAGTATCAATAATATTCTATTTAAAGATTTGATCTTTTAATACTACTGAAAGCCTTCCCAAACCGGGAGGGCTTTTTTAGGCACATTCATGAAACCCATGAAATTGTGATTTGTTCATCTTAGTAGTTGTAAAGCTTAGAAGTGGGAAGTATTTCAAATATACTATTTAACATAATGTTAATTATAAGCAAATTATATGGTTTAAAAGAGGTAGAAACAGTTCTAATTTGGTAGTGGACTATTTGATAGATTCAAAATAGGTTGTATTTTGTAGGATAAACATTTACCTATGGCCAACCATCCTTCAAGGAGAAAATTTGTACAAGACGCTGGTTTAGCATCCATTGCTTTAAGCTTAAGTCCTCAGTTTATTAAAGCACAATCCAATAGTAAAAAAGATATACTAAAATTAGCAGTCATTGGTACGGGTTATCGTGGTCAAAATCATATTGACTTATTGGTTCAAAGAACAGATGTGGTGGTTGTCGCTTTTGCAGATCCAGATGAAAAAATGCTCGCAGACGCTCAATCAATCCTTAAAAAAGCAGGTAGACCAGCCGCTATTGAGTATAAAAACGGCAAAGAAGACTATAAAAACCTATTAAAAAGAACAGATATTGACGCTGTAATCATCGCTACTCCATGGGAATGGCATATCCCACAGGCAATAGAAGCAATAAAAAACGGGATTATTCCAGGAGTTGAAGTCTGTGGTGCCATCAATATTAAAGAATGTTGGGATATAGTTGATGCGAGTGAAAAATACAATATACCGGTAATGTGTCTTGAGAATGTGTGTTATAGACGTGATGTTTTGGCTGTCTATAATATGGTTAGAAAAGGGATGTTTGGTGAATTATTGCATTTACAAGGTGGTTATGAGCACGATTTAAGGGGTGTTAAGTTCAATGATGGTGTTACAGCGTACAATTCTGGGGCAGAATTTGGAGAAAAAGGGTTTAGTGAAGCAAAATGGCGCACAAACCACTCATTATATAGAAACGGCGAATTGTATCCTACCCATGGGTTAGGTCCAGTAGCTATGATGATCGATGTTAATAGAGGGAATAAATTAACCAGGCTTTCTTCGGTGGCTACTAAAGCAAGAGGTTTACATAAATATATAATTAACCACCCACAAGG
>JBFYPO010000110.1:0-18664 GCA_041303215.1 Asinibacterium sp.
ATTTCCATATTATCATGAGGATGCAATCCGAAACCCATTCCTGCTGCTACAAAGTCATCATTGAGTACACGCAAAACCCCAAAATGTATTTTTTCTGGATTGTAATAATTAGCAAAACTAAAACTGTGTTTACTATGTAACCATCCATGGTTTGCGTCTCCTCTTGAATTTGCAGTATGTAAAATTGTTTGCATAAAATGTATTATTTTAAAAAATAATAGAAATAAAAAATAAATTTTGATGAATGATCAATTATAACAATTAGTCTTCTAATTGTCCAAATTTTCCATCATTGAAATCATTGAAAGCTTGCACCAGCTCGTCTCTAGTGTTCATCACAAAAGGACCATGCGCTGCAATGGGCTCGCCAATAGGTTCGCCACTAGCCACTAGTACTTTTGCATTTTCTACAGCTTCGATGGCAAAAGAAGTTCCTTTTTTGTCCATCTCCACAAAATGATCTACAGGGATAGCATCTCCATCATTGATTTTAATAGTTCCTTCGATCACTATTAAAAAAGTATTCTGAGATGCAGGAAAATCAAAATCCGCTTTTGCTCCTTTAGCTAATATTGCATTTTGTAAATGCACTTCCGTAAAAGTCTTCGCTGGACCATGTTGGTCTTTGTATTTTCCAGCAATCAATTCTACATAACTTTTACCATCCTCTAAAATCACTTTATGCATTTGGTCATTCGTGATGGCCTGGTATTTAGGTGAAGTCATTTTATCCTTTGCGGGGAGATTCACCCAAAGTTGTACCATCTGAAATTCACCTCCAGTTTTTGCAAAAGATTCCGCATGGTACTCTTTATGTAATAAACCAGATGCTGCCGTCATCCATTGTACATCACCTTCATTGATAATACCTGAGTTGCCAAAACTATCATGATGCGCCACTTGACCCTTGTAAGCAATGGTTACTGTTTCAAAACCTCTATGTGGATGTACCCCAACCCCTTTTGGAGCCGGACTAGGGGGGAAAACAAATTTTGACCCATAATCTAGCATGATAAATGGATCCATTCTTTGCATCGACAAAGCAGGGAAAGAAGGGATGAAATTATGTACCCGAAATCCGTCCCCCACCATATGAGGTGCAGGAGGAGCATATATTTTAGCGATGTTTTTCATATTTCAATGTTTGAACATCAAAATTAAGCATTTTCCAATATAAAAACAATGGCACCCGTAATAAATCCAATAAATGCAATCCAGCTGATGTTTTTAAGGTACCAGAAAAAGTCAATTTTCTCAATACCCATCACCGCTACACCAGCAGCAGAGCCAATGATTAAGACAGAGCCACCTGTGCCTGCCGTATAAGCCAATAATTCCCAGAAATAGTGATCTGTCGGATAAACTTCTAAGCTGTACATGCTTTGAAGCGCTGCAACCAATGGGACATTGTCTAAAATGGAAGATAAAAGACCAATAACCACCGCAATTATTTTAATGTCCCCAAAAGTCTCACCCATCCAATGTGCTGATTGTTCTAGTAATCCAACCTGTTCTAATGCAGCAATACTCATTAAAATACCAAAAAAGAATAGGATACTAGGCGTGTCAATCTTGCGCAACGCATGACTCACAGATAAGGTGCCTTTTTCGTCAGTTTCTTTTTTACTATGTATCAATTCTGTCAAAATCCACATAATACCTAAACTTAAAAGCATGCCCATATATGGGGGTAAATGCGTAATGGTTTTAAAAACAGGTACAAATAAAAGACAGCCTATTCCAATAAAGAAAACTAAATTTCTATCGCTTGCTTTAGAAAGTGCATTTTGATTGGTTGATATATGCTCATGTAATTCAATAGCACCTTTTATTCTATAACTAATGATTAGTGTAGGCACAACCATACATGCTAAGCTGGCTAAGAAGGTCTCTTTTATAATATTTAAAGGAGTTACCTGATGACCAATCCATAACATCGTTGTAGTCACATCACCTATTGGACTCCAGGCTCCACCTGCGTTTGAGGAGATGATAACCAAACCTAATAGCTGCCATTTAACCAATTTATCTTTTACTAATTTATTGATGATCGAAATCATTACGATGGTACTAGTAAGGTTGTCTAAAACAGCAGAAAGGAAAAAGGTAACCAAAGCAATGGTCCAAATTAATTTAGTTTTGTTTTTGGACTTTATTTTTTCGGTGATATTTTGAAAGCCATCATGTGCATCAATCAATTCAACAATCGTCATTGCACCTAATAAAAAGAAGACTATTTCTGCAATACTTGTTAAATGATGCCCTAAAGCATCTAATGCTTCAACTTGTTTTGTAGGTGTCATGACCAATATGGTCCAACAAACAACAGCAGTAATAAGCGCGGTAGCCGCTTTGTTAATATGTATGGTATGTTCCAAAGTAATTAGGAGGTAGCCAATCACAAAAACGCCAATCAAAAAAGCAATCATATAAACTGAATTTAAGTAAGAATAACAGCTCTAAATTACCCTGAAAATGTCAATAAACATCAATTTTGCATCTTATCCGATTTATTTTTGAATCATATGACTTTGAATTTTCAAAATTTACTTGAATCGTAAATACATTAGCGAAAAATGACCTTGATTTGAGGGTTTAATCGACGCAAATGGAAAAAATTAATATATCAAAATCACTTGTTAAATTGTTTGGTTTAATCCGACTTGAAAAGAAGGAGATTACTGCCTTGTATTTATTGTCCATCTTGTCTGGATTAATTCAGTTATCCCTGCCATTAGGTATTCAAGCTATTATCAACTTCGCTATTGTGGCTACTGGTAAAAGGTATTTACCTGCCTCCATGTGGGTACTGATTGTATTGGTGGTAGCTGGTGTGTTATTTACAGGCATGTTGAAAATTAATCAAATGAAAATTGTAGAGAAAATACAACAAAAATTATTTTCTCGTTATGCTTTCGAATTTTCTTACCGCATTCCAAAGCTGAATATTAAATCCATAGACAAATATCATTTGCCGGAATTGGTGAATCGCTTCTTTGATATACCCACATTGCAAAAAAGTATTGCAAAATTATTACTAGATATTCCGACTGCCATTATTCAATTATTTTTTGGTTTAATCTTGCTTGCGTTTTACAATTCGGTGTTCATCATTTTTGGCTTGTTATTACTTGTAATTTTATACCTGATCTTGTATATCTCCTCGCCAAAAGGTTTTGAAGCGTCTTTACTAGAAAGTAATTATAAATATGATATAGCAGGTTGGATTCAAGAGATTGCAAGAGGCATTAAGACATTTAAGTTTTCAAATAAATATAATTTACACTTAAGTAAAACAAATGACCTATTAGAAGGCTATTTAAGTTCAAGAACTAAACATTTTGAAATTCTTAAAATTCAATATTGGTCTTTAATTCTTTTTAAAATATTAATTACCGCTTCTATGTTGATTGTGGGAGGGGTTTTATTGATCCAACAACAAATTAACATTGGTCAGTTTATAGCTGCAGAGATTATTATTTTAACTATTTTAAATGCAGTAGAAAAGTTGATTGTGAGCTTGGAAACCGTATATGACGTATTAACCAGTGTCGAAAAAATTAACAAGATCATAGAAAAACCATTAGAGGAAGAAGGAAGTTATCATTTTGAAGCAAACAAGGGCATGGCCATTGAGGTTAAAAATTTAAGTTTTGGTTTTGATCAAAAGAGATTATTAGACAACCTTAATTTTGAAATTAAAGCAGGCCAAAAGGTAGCAATTATGGGGGATGGCGATTCGGGTAAAACAGTGTTATTAAGAATGCTGACAGGTGCTTTCCAAGATTTCGATGGCAGTCTTACTTTCAATCAAATACCAATTAGTAATTACAACCTTAATAGTCTAAGAAGCAAGATTGGCATTTATTTACAAAAGCAAGATATTTTTGCTGCGACTTTGTGGGAGAATTTAACACTTGGCAACCCAAACATCAAAGAACAAGACGCCATCCAATTATTTGGATTATTGGGCTTAAATGATTTCTTCTCGTCCTTGCCTAAAGGTTTCGATACAGATTTTGAGCCAACAGGTAAAAAATTAAGCTCCTCTACAATACAAAAATTATTAATTGCCAGGGCTTTGTTGAATAACCCAATCATGTTATTATTAGACGAGCCTTTGAAATTGTTTGCAGATGATCAAAAACAAGTTTTACAAGATTATCTTTTTGGACTAGAAGCAGTGACCATCTTATTTACAACAAAAGACGAATCCATAGCTAAAAAATGTGATGTCGTGATTACATTAGAACATGGCCAAATAAAAGCTATCACTCATCCAGGATCAATAAAAGCATAACAATGAAAAAAATGTTAGAAAATATAGAAAAAGAGACTGGCGGTCAATATTCAGCATTCGATAAAATATACTCCGTCAATATCGAAGGAAGAATAAAAAATATTTTTATTGCACTGTTTGGTGTGTTTGTAGTCATTTTATTTGTCCCTTGGACTCAGAACATCAATACTGCTGGAATTGTCACTACTCAATTTCAAGAGCAAAGACCGCAACAAATAAATAGTATCATACCAGGTAAAATTGTTAAGTGGTGGGTCAAAGAAGGCGACTTTGTTCAAAAAGGGGATACCATTCTCGAATTAGCAGACACAAAAGATGATTATTTGGACCCTAGATTGATTGAGAGAACGAACGATCAGTTAATTGCAAAAAAACAAAAAGTAGACTTCTATGATTCAAAAATAGTGAATATCAAGGGGCAAATTATCGCAATTGAGGAAGGATTCAAATTGAAAGTAGCTTCGATCAGAAATAAAATTCAACAATTAGAAAGAAAAATTTTAATTGATAGTGCAGATTTAGCTGCTGCTAAAATTGACCTTGAAGTAGGCACTAATCAATACAATCGTGCTGGAAAGATGTTGAATGATGGTATCATCTCTTTAACCGATTATGAAAAAAGAACCCAAAATTTCAACAAGGCTAAAGCTGGATTTCAAGAAAAACAACAAAAATTCTTGAATACTAAACAAGATGTGTTGATTGCGAGAATTGAATTGAATACGACCCAACAAGAAGTAAATGATAAGCTATTTAAACTAAAAGGCGATATTGCCAACGCCAACACAGACAAAAGTTCAGTGATTGCCGAAGTAGCAAAAAATGAAAATGAACTTAGCAACTACCGTATTCGTGGTAGTCAAAAATGGCTAATTGCCCCTCAAACTGGGCAAATCATTAAAGCCAAAAAAGCGGGCTTAAACGAGATGGTGAAAGAAGGAGAAATGATTGTTGAGATTGTACCTAATAGCTTTTTATATGCAGTTGAATTATTTGTTAAACCAATGGATTTAGCTTTACTAAATAAAGGGCAAGACGTTCGATTGCAGTTTGATGGCTATCCTGCAATTGTGTTCTCTGGTTGGCCGAATTCAAGTTATGGAACTTTTGCTGGCAAAATTAGTGCCATAGAAACCAATAGAAATGAGAATGGTAAGTTCAGGGTGTTGATTATTCCTGATGGTAATGAAAAAAACTGGCCATCTAATTTGAAAATTGGAACAGGGGTTCAAGGGTTTGCCTTGTTAAACAATGTGCCCATTTGGTACGAACTTTGGCGTCAGCTAAATGGCTTCCCTCCAGATTTTTATACAGTTGAATTAAAAGGAAAAGACATAAAGACAAATGAAAAGAAATAATCCATTCAATTTTCTACTCCTTTTTGCACTGGCTTTATTTTTGAATGCCCAGCCATTGATTGGTCAAAATACTTTGAGCATTGGGAATACTTTTGAATTGATCAATCGATTTCATCCAATTTCAAAACAAGCTGGATTAAAGATAGATTTGTCAAAAGCAAGTCTAATGAGCGCTAGAGGTGCATTTGATCCTGCCTTTTATTCAACCAATGATCAAAAAACGTTTGACGGCAAGAATTACTTTTTTTACTCGAATTCAGAATTTAAAATTCCCACTTGGTACGGTATTGAAATCAAAGGAGGGATAGAAAATAATTACGGAGAAAAATTAAGCGGGGAAAACACTTTTGGGAAAAGTAGTTATATGGGTGTATCCATTCCTTTGCTGAAAGATGTATTGATAGACAAACGTAGATCAGATCTAGCACAGAGTAAACTCTTGGTTAGTTTAAATCAAGAAGAAAGACAATTGGTCGTTAATGATCTTTATCTAGATGGAGCAAGTTCTTATTGGTCTTGGGCATATGCATTTCAAAAACAACAATTGTTTACCACTGTCTTGAGCAAAACTAAAGACCGCTTAAATTTTATTAAACAGTCCTATTTGGCAGGTGATAGAGCAGCCATAGACACAGTTGAAGGTGTATTGCAATATCAGAATATACTAAACTTACAAACTCAAGCAGGCGCTGAGCTTGTTGAAGAACAAAGTAAATTGAGTAACTTTTTATGGAATGAAAAGGAACAGCCTTATGACTTAACAGAGGAAATTCAACCCGATACAAGCTGGATAGCTGCTGATATTGACGAAATTAGTATCACACCGCTATTAACCATCATAGAACAAGCCAATGCGATACACCCTAAGTTAAAGTTGTTGAGCTTTAAGACAGATATGCTTGAAATTGAGAAAAGATATAAAGCACAAAATTTACTGCCTACATTAAGAGTGAATTATAATTTTTTAAATAAGGGTTACGAATTCAATATGCCTTTTAATTCGGCCTTATATAATAATAATTACAAAGCTGGATTGCAATTTGGTTTGCCCTTATTTTTAAGACAAGCTAGAGGGGATTTAAAACAAGCAAAAATTAAAATTGAACAACAAGGACTCGAAACCAATCAAACAAGATTAGAAATAGAGAATAAAATAAAAACATACTACGCTGCCTTAAACGCTTTCAAAAGCCAATATAAAATCAATGATAAAAGCGTAGAAAATGCCAAGCGTCTTTTAGAGGTGGAATTAGAGCGATTTGAAATTGGAGAAAGTAGCTTGTTCTTAGTCAACACAAGAGAAATAAAGTATATAGAGGTTCTATTGAAAAGCTACGAATTAAAAACAAAATTTTTCAAAACCTATATCGCATTGAATTGGGCAAAGGGTAGTATCCTTTAAAGAAAAGGCCTACCTTTAGTCAAAGTTGCTTATGAAATACTGTACCATTGTATTAGTTGTAATTTTTTCTACATTAAAATTACAAGCACAAACATTAAATAATTTTAGTTTAAAGGATATTGGTCAATCCGTGTTAATCGTTACAGACGGCACCGGAAAAACGGTCAATATGGGACTTGATATGGAAAACTATGGTTCTCCATTTTTCGATACCGAATTTTACCCCGCTGATATTACCCTGGTAAGTGGTCAACGATATGAAAATATTCAAGTAAAGATTAATTTATTAAGTAACGAGGTGATTTTTAAAGCCGACGATGGAAAGGAATTGGCAATACTGCCAGCAATTCAATCCATTGTATTAAAGAAAAATGGGACGCCGTTTTTGTTTGAATTTGGCTACCCGGTTTTTGATAAACAAAATTCAAAAACAATCTATCAGGTGATCGCCAAGGGCGAAATTACTTTATTAAAGTATTTTTTTGTTCAAGTAACAGAAGCAAAGCCATACAGCAGCGCTACTATGCTTAGGACCATTGAGAAATTTCCTAAGTTATTTGTATACAGCAAATCAATTGGATTGCATAAAGCGCCAAAATCTAACGAGGAAGCAGCTATTTTGTTTAAAAATAATTTTGACCAGTTGAATAGTATACTTCAGGCAAATAAATTAAAAATCAAAAAAGAAGAAGACCTTGCCACCTGTATTAAACTATTCAATAAGCAACTTATTAAATAGTTTAATTTAGTATTTTATATAAATTACTATCTAAACGTTACTATTTTTTTACGATTATATAATCTTTCAATTTTATTTTACAATAATATCTTTTATAATCTTTAAATGGTGTTTGGTGTGAATAGCTAAAAAATAAATGGTTTGTTTTTTATTTAATTGGCCAAAATATGGATGCATAAAATATTGATCCTCCTGACAGTCTTTTAAATAGTTTAATGCTTGGAATGTGTGTTGAATACTTTCCTCAAGTGCTTGGATCGTTAGTCCATTATCTGGAATCACTATCTTAGGTGCCTGTGCTTTTCCTCTAGGAAAATATTGAAATAAGAATACCCAAAAACGACTAAAATTAAATTTACTTTGATACAATTTGGGGTCAGACTGTGCGACCGTAGAAGTAATTTGTTTAATTACTAATAGGCTATGTTCGATATGCCAACCTACCGAAACCGATGAAACTCCAGCCTTTACCCTGTCAAATTCATTGAGGTAAGCCGAAAGGGCTTGTACTTTATTTTCTACATTTTTCATATACCAGATCAAATTAAACCAAATAATTTAAAACCAAGTTAGAATTCAATAATAAAACCAATCGTAGGAATAAATGTGCCTTCTGCATTTTCTAACAAATAAGGAATCGCATTGCTTCCGTTGGTTTGAACAGGTTTCCCGTTAGTGCTTAAGAAAGCACTATTATCTTCGGTTCTTTTAAAAGTATATTGTGGAGATCCAGTACTTTTTGAGGCGTAAAAATTTTGGATATCGATGTAAAAATCAAAAGTTGTTTTTTTATAGTTCCACTTTTTATCCAATCGAATATCGCCAGAATGAAAAGCTTTTAGCCTTAAAGTGTTTACTTTATCATAATCAAATACTCCGGTACCAAGTGTAAGGTAGTTTAACCTACTTTGTTCTAAATTATAAGGAGTGTAAGGCGCTTCACCCTGATATCTAAACTTAACACCTAGTTCCCAATTCTTAGGCAACTTATAGCCAGCCGTAGCGCTCACTAAATGTCGGTTATCCCAACTTGCAGGTTGTAACTTTTTATCTTTGCCGGAAAATTCACTCCAATAAAGCGTATAACTAAACACCCCGAAGAATTTTTCAGTTAATTTTTGTTGTGCAAAAAATTCAAAACCATAAGCCCTACCCTTGCCATCCTGCTGGATTGGCTCATTGCCAATTGCTCCAAATTCGATTCCTTTATTCGCAAGACTAATTTCATCTAATACGCTTACTGGATAGTTTTTATACCCCTTGTAAAATCCCTCGAAAGTAAATCTAGTGGTACTAGATGGTAGGTACTCAAAACCTGCTACATAATGATTAGACTGAATATACTTTCCTGGATTAGTAATGCCGTTATTCGAATAAGCTAACTGCGTATAACTCGGTAAACGATAATAAGTACCATAGCTAGCACTAAAATTCATGGTATTACTTAATGCATAGCTTAAACTTATTCTTGGACTTAATTGATCTAATGGATTTTGACTACTTGAACTAAAGCTATTTGCATCTGCTCTTACGCCTGTGCTAATCGCTAGACGATCATCAAACATTCTTGTGCCTAGTTGTGCAAATCCACCGTACCTTAAAAAATTAACGCCTGTATTGGTATTAAATACAATCGCCTCCTGTAAGGTCTTACCTGTGCTATCTTTTAAAGCAGGTCTAAATAGTTGATAAAATTGGTTGTCAAATTGTACATATTGAGCCACTACACCATAACTCAACGTCACTTGATTTCTGTTTTTAGTGACATCAAATCGGAACTTATTCTCTGTTTCATTGCTTCTTATTTGATAGGTTCTAGAAGCATCAGATGGTTTTTCATTGTCTTCATACCTGTCCGCCTGATTGTCTAAAGTATTTCTACTAAGGGATAAATTCCAATAGCCATCTTGAATCAATCTTTTTAATGAAATGCCAAGGGTGTAGTTCCATTGATTGATGAGTGGATTGCTATTGATTGCAAATAATTTTTCTGGTGTCGCTTCTTTTGGTGCAACTAATTTAAAATCATCAATTGCAGCAAGTCCTAAAGTGGTTAGGGTAGTTTTATCATTGATTTTTGTAGTCGTCTTAAATTGATAATCCCAATAATTTGGTCGTATCGGTAAATCTAAGGCCTGAAAAAGTAATTCTAAATAACTTCTTCTAACTGAAGCCAAAAAAGTTGTTTTTTTAGAAATTGGCCCGTCTAAGGTTGCGGCCACTTCTGTTCCACTCATTCTAAAGTTTCCTTGTAATTTATTTGGATTGCCATTTTTTTGACGAAACTGAAAAACACTACTTAGTGCATTATCGTATCTAGCATCAAAAGCAGATGTACTTAATTTTACGTCCTGAATAAAACTCACATTTAAAATACCTTGTGGTCCACCACCACTTCCTTGTGTACTAAAGTGGTTGATAATAGGCACTTCTATGCCATCTAAGTAAAAAACATTCTCACTGGGCGCACCACCTCTGATGATGATATCGTTTCTGAATGTACCACCAGCTGCACCACCTCCCACACCTGGCAAAGATTGAATCACTTTACTGATGTCAAAATTTCCGCCTGGATTTGCCTTAATATCTTCTGTGGTTAATCTTTGAATACTTAAAGGGCTCTCTAATGTGGTTGCTTTAGCAGTATTTCTTCTTCCCGTAACTGTGACGGTATTTAACAAATTTACAGCCGGCTCAATTTCGATGGTTAAAATGTTTTCATTACCTGTGGTAACAATGACGTTATTTAAAATTTTATCCTGATACCCTAGACCTGATACTTTAATTGCATAAGCGCCTGGCAGTAAGTTTGTAAATCTAAAAGCGCCATTGCTATCAGCAATTAATTTTTCATTACTTGGCGTAAGACTAACCAAAAGCCCAGGGGCATTTTGTTGTGTTTTACGGTTCACTAGTACTCCACTCAGTTTACCTGTATTTTGCACTTTTTCTTGTGCTACTACGAAATTCAGACTTAAAATCAAACATAATCCAACACACACCCATGTAGACAAACGCATATACTTCAATTTATAAATTCAAGTATATAACATAAAAGCGGCCATTTTGTTTAACAAAACGGCCTGAAAACTTAAAATTTCTTGGCGATATGATCTAAAACCTGGAAGGCGGTTTCTGCCATTAGGTTGCCTTTATTGTCCAATAGTGGGTTTACCTCAGTAAACTCAATACAACAAATCTTATCCGTCAATAAAAGGCCATCAAATAAGCGAATAATTTCTTCGGCAAAAAAACCAATTGGAACTGGTGTGCCGGTTCCAGTAGAGACATGGTCACAATCCATGGAATCTACATCAAATGAAATATAAATTTGGTCACAATCTTGCAACCTCATTAATGCTTTTTTGGCGCAATTGTCGATACCCCTAATCCTAACTTCTTCTACTTTAAAAGTTTTTATTTTATTCCTTTCTATCACCGCCGCTTCCGCTTCTTCATAATCTCTTAAACCAAAATACACTAAATCAGCTGCATCGATTTTTTTAACTGGGACTCCAATACGTTTCATGTTTTCCCAATGTTGTTCAGTTGTTGCACCAGGCTCGTTAATCTTACACTCAAGGTTGTCTTCCCAAAGTGCCGCAGCCAATGGCATACCATGAATATTACCAGAAGGTGAGGTAAAAGGAGAATGCATATCTGCATGGGCATCTATCCAAATAACGCCCAATCTTTTTTCAGGAGCTGCTGCTTTAATACCACTGATAGTACCTAAAGCAGAGGAATGATCACCAGACAAAACAATAGGTAACAATCCTTCATTCAATGTTGTTTTGACTGCCTCAGCTACACGTTGACATTGTTCTACCACATGTTCAATACGCTTTGCAAAATTATTATTGTTCTTATTGTAGATAGTCTCATTATGTGTTACCACATCTACAAATAAATGTCGATGAAAGAAATCATTATTTTGATTGATTGCAGCAATTTCAATGGCGTCAATTCCCATATCCGACCCCCTAGTTCCTGCGCCAATATCTGATCTATTTTTTATTAATTTAATGGTCATACTTCTACATTTCTTAATGCTTCAAAATTAGCGAATATAAATGGTTCGAGAAACTGAAATCAATTTCAAATCATTTCCAACAGAAATAGCGCCTAACCTATAAGGGTAATTGGAACCGTCCGAAAATTCGAAAATGAAATTATAGACCCCAATAAAATCATCCACAGACCTGGACTTAAAACTAAAATTAATTGAGGTACTTGTTATAGCAGATTTAGCGATTTTTTTATTCAATAAATCCATTTGCACAGTCCTAACTTCCCCAATATCTAGGCTACCCAATAAAGTATGTGTTGCATATTTTTCAAGTACCTTAGTAGGTCTAAGACTAATATCTACTGAAGATGCAAAAAGCAATGGATCTTGTACATTGCCAACATCCAAAGTGATTCTAGTCAAATAGATTTCGGATTTCGTAGAATCATTTTGCGCCTGAGCCACAAATGAAAATAAGATAAAGACAAATGAGTATATATATTTCATCCTTAAATATACTTCAAAAATGACTAAAATACATTTGTATTCTATGTAGAAACCTTAAATTACAGTTATGAAAAAATATACAACCGCCTTTTTGTTACTTCTAACAGTCTGCAGCTTTGCAGGCACTGTAGATACTTTAACAATTCAAAGTCAATATTTAAAAAAATTGACCAAGGTGGTTGTGATTCAGCCCAGCACATCTAATCAAGTAGGTGAAAAATATCCTGTCGTTTATTTATTGCATGGTTATGGTGGCAATTATGCTCAATGGAGTAACACAGCGCCGCAGTTATCCAAAACTGCAGATGATTTAAAAATCATTTTTGTTTGTCCAGATGGCGGCAAAGGAAGCTGGTATTTTGATAGTCCAATAGACAGTTCCATTAGATATGAATCCTATATCACAAAAGAATTAGTCCCCTATATAGATGCTCGTTTTTCAACAAAAGCAACCATCCAATCTAGGGCAATCACTGGCTTAAGTATGGGTGGTCATGGAGGAATGTATTTAGCCATCAGACATCCCGAACTATTTGGGGCAGCAGGAAGTACTTCTGGCGGAGTAGATTTCAGGCCCTTTCCAAAAAATTGGGATATTAAACTGGCCTTAGGCGAATATGAAAGCAATACCGCATTATGGTACGAAAACACGGTGCTACGTCAAGTAGAACTATTAAAGAATAATCAATTGGCCATCATTATTGATTGCGGAGTAGATGATTTTTTCTTGTCAGTCAATCGTTCTTTACATGAAAAATTATTACAATTAAAAATCAATCATGATTATATTGAGCGTCCAGGAGGCCACAACCATGCTTATTGGCGTAATAATATAGATTATCAAATACTGTTTTTTAATAAGTTTTTTCAGAAACAGTAAAATTTATCTGTAAACCATATTAGAGGTTTCTATTACTAGAAGCGAAAAATAGATGCTTATATAAACCTGTCCATTATAGACTTATCCGGAACCATGCATGTCGCCTTTTTACCAAAAAGACGGTATCGAAACTTGGCTATTAGGTCATAACAAATATCACGTAAAAATTTAGGCAGTAATTTTAAATACTTAAACCTATTTGGCCATCCAGAAAGTTTTTGTGCAATTTTGATAATCGCATCAGTTTTAGTAAAAACTTTGTCGTCTTCAATTAGAACAACCGAATTCACCCCATTTTGATGTAAGTCAAATCGATCTATGAATGCCTTTGCTGCTTTTGATTGATTCGGCGCAAATTGAAAAATGGCTTCTTGATCATGGGCAATAATTACATTGACGGTCTTATTGCAAAAATTACAAACCCCGTCAAACAAAATAATACTGCTCATGTAAATTGATTAAGCAGATTTTCTCACATATTTTGTCAAAATCACGATAGTTTGCTCATTCACCTTTCCTTCTATTTGATCTGTATTATCTGGCACTAGCCTAATTTTGCGAACAACTGTCCCTTTTGGAGCCATAAAATTGGCGCCTTTCACATTCAAGACTTGCGTTAAAACAACCGTATCTCCGTTTTCTAAAGGCGTGCCATTACTATCTACATGTATTGCTTGTTTAATAAAGGCAGAAACAGCCCAAGTAATGACCGTCTCGTCAAGTTCAACCGAAGACATGATTTCAGAAGCCCATTCTTTGTCTTTATTCGCGTATAAAATTCTATAAGTTAGAGCCTGAACGCTTGGCTCAGTATTCCAAATACTTCCAGCTAAGCATTGCCAATGATTCCCTGCGTCTTCTGCGTCAATATTCATTAAGCATGTATCACAAAGAGCAACTTCATTTTCGATGACATCATTGTTTTTAGGACTCACTGCGTACTCATGAACAGCTGTTTCGGTGGTACATAATTCACATAAGCCCTGACATCTGTCATTTAATTTACTTGAGATACTCATTTCCGTGTATAATTTAACGAATGCATCCAAAATTGGAATCGATGCAAATTTACAAATTAAAAATCAAATGTTATAAAATAGAATCCAGTTGAACTTGTTAACTTTAGGATTCAATGAAAAACAACTGCTACTTTGTACAAAACAAAAAAAGATTCAATAAACTATTGATCCTATTTTTAGTGAGTCTACTTCAGCTTCCTGCGTATAGTCAATCACAAAATGGGCATTCCATTTTTCAATGGATAGGTGCCATTGAAAAAGTTAAAGCTTTAGATCACCTTATTGAACAATCCAATGATTACGCATTGTTCAAAAAAGACTACAATACCATCTTGCTAAAAAAATTTATTCAACAAGCGGGTGTATTGAGTCATTATAAAGACAGTCTAGCAACCGAATTGTCTATTCAAAAAGCAGCAACTCATTTTTTCAATGACCTTGCTTATGGCAATAAGCCACCAGTGCTTGACTATCGAGGTGCTAAATTTGACCTGACCGCATATAATGTTCCTGATTTAATTAAAACATACAATTCTAGAAGTGCATTAAAGGAGCTAGTAACTTACTTAAATGAGCAAAGTATAGAAGTAAAAACAATTTTAGATAGTCTACATCTTTTACAAAAAAACCAAACAAAAAATAAATATAAAATTAGTTTACTGATAACAGGCGCTAATCATTACCGTTGGTTGAACGCGATTAGAAAGCAGCAAAATATAGTATTAGTCAATATCCCATCCGCTCAATTAAAAGTATACAATGTCAACAAAGTAGAACTAGAAATGAGGCTTATACTAGGCAAACCAAATACACCTACTAAAACATTGTCAACTTATATTCATCAAGTAACGATTAATCCCTACTGGACAGTACCAAAGAGTATCATCGTTAAAGAGATGTTGCCTAAGATTAAAAATGACAAAAACTATTTAACTCGAAATCACTTATCGGTATTAAATGCTGATTACAAAACAATTCATCCAATTGATATCAACTGGTATACAATTGATACATTAAATTTTCCCTATATCATTAGGCAGGCCACTGGTTGTGAAAATGCTTTAGGAATTTTAAAGCTTGAATTTGAAAATCCTTTTTCTATTTATTTACATGATACTCCGGAAAAGCAATTATTCAAACTAAAAAGTAGATTTTTAAGCCATGGCTGTATGCGTATGGAAAACCCTATAGGAATGGGTAGGTTTTTGTTAGCAGATAACCTACAAGCCATTGACTCTATTGATCTAACTCAATGCAACCAAAATCTTAAGCCTACCTTTATTCCACTCAATAAAAAAATGCCTTTAGTGGTATGGTATAGTCAAATTGATTTTGACTCGAATTATAAAATTTCATTTTATAAAGACGTCTATAGTAGTTCAAATTAGACCTTAGATACGTATTTTAACAAGACCTTAGTTTTATGTGTCGTACCTTTGCAGATGGTCAAAAATAAATGGATGCGACATATGATAGGATTTTCTTTACTCCTATTTTGCTTTACGATACAATCGTTTAAGCGCAGCAGTGGTGTATCTACGTTTACCCCTAAGTCCAATTACGAGCATTTGCTTGAAAAGACTTCAATCAATACAAAAGCATTTGAATTGGCCATTAAAGGCTATGAGAAATTAAAAAAATTGGGGAAATTAAGCAACCATCGTTATTTAACTATTGCAGATATGAGTAGGGCAAGTAGTGAGCCAAGGTTATTTATCCTTGACATGGAAAAGCAAGTACTGGTGTTACAAACTTTTGTGGCGCATGGCCGCAATTCTGGTATGTTATTTGCTAAAAATTTTTCAAATAAAATTGGCTCTTTTCAAAGTAGCTTGGGCTTTTATATAACAGGAAGTGCTTACCAAGGAAAGCATGGCAAATCATTGGTGTTAAAAGGAGTGGAGTCAGGCATCAATGACAATGCAGAAGAAAGAGCCATTGTATTACATGGTGCATCCTATGCCAACAAAGGATTTGTAAGTCAACAGGGCTATTTAGGAAGAAGCCTTGGCTGTCCAGCAGTACCCGAAAAGGAAGTAGTCACAATTATTAAAACAATACAAGGGGCTTCTTGTTTATTTGTATACGCAGCTGACAATAGTTACTTGAATAAATCAAGCTTTATTAATTAAATAGATTGTCTATTTAGGTCTGTTTTTCTACAACTGAAATTTGTATTCTCTTTAATTAAGTAGTCCTATCTTCTTCTTTTAAAGCCAGTTGATTTTTTTGCTCTAGGATTGTATTCTGGTGTAGGACCAAATTCCTCCGGCACTTTACCTTTTAAGACAGGAGCACCTAGTAGTTCCTCAATTAGTGCAAACTTGGATTGCTCTTTTTCGCTTACCAAAGTAAATGCAGTTCCAGTTGTAGCAGCACGAGCTGTTCTACCAATACGGTGTATATAGTCTTCGCCATCATTAGGTACGTCATAATTAATCACTAGATCTATATCTTCAATATCAATGCCTCTGCTTAAAATATCAGTAGCCACTAAAATATTCGTTTTGCCATTTCTATAATCTTGTAAATATTGCTCTCTACTTTTTTGATCTAAATCAGAATGGATTTCTTCTGCAGCCAACCTAGCTGATTTCAAAATGGTTGTCAACTCTTTTACATTTTGTTTCTTTGAACAAAAAACAATGACTTTAGAAAAACGCTTTGAGCCAAGCATGTCTTTAATGATGGCAGCTTTTTGATGCTCAAATACTACAAATGCTTTCTGTACAATTTGTTCTGGTGGTTTAGAAATCGCAATATTAATTTCTACTGGATTTTTTAATATCTTATTAGCCAATGCACGCATTTTTTGCGGCATAGTGGCAGAAAATAATAAGTTTTGTCTTTCAGCTGGTAAATAGGTAATGATTTTTGCAATATCATCGCTAAAGCCCATGTCTAACATTCTATCTGCTTCATCTAACACTAAATACTTTAATCCTTTCAACTTAACATAACCCATATTCAAATGGGCAATCATTCTACCTGGCGTACACACCACAATGTCCGCGCCAGAAGTCAACGCTTTCTTTTCTGCTGCAAATGAATTGCCATCACCACCACCATATACGGCAATAGAACTTACATCCGTAAAATAGGCAAGCCCTTCTAATCCTTCTGCAATTTGAATCGCTAATTCTCTTGTTGGAACAATGATTAACGCATTGATATCCCCAGCGTGATGAGGGGAAGTCAAAAGTCGGTGTAATAAGGGTAATAAAAATGCAGCTGTTTTACCTGTACCTGTTTGCGCCGCAGCTATAATATCTTTTCCTTCTAAAATGGGTACCATCACCTGTTGTTGAACAGGCGTTGCTGTTTCATAACCCATAGCATCGATACCATCCAATATTCGCTGATCTAGTCCTAAATCTATAAACTTCAAAATCTCTTAATTTAGTAACAAAGGTAACCTATAATTTTTCAAAAAGCAGGTTCAATATTCTAGGTATTTGTGTCTTGTCTCCCCCATCAAACTGTTCTTCTATTTGAATCAATTTAAATCCATTGATAACAGCAGCATTGATGAAATCAGAGATATGATGATTAAAGCAGGTGACTATTTGTGTACCAGACTCGGTTTCAAATCTTGCCTTAGAGCCAGCATATTGTTTAAAGGGATGTAATTCTCCAATATAAACAAGACTCGCAACTGTAGTTACTTTCGCTAATTTTTGAAAAATGGCAGCAAGGTCTTCGATATGCTCCAACATTAAACTAAACGTAACTAGGTCGTAGGGTGGATGGGCAAAATCCCATTCTTTAGTGATATCTACAAGATCAAAAGTGACTTTATTAGATTTGATTTTAGTTTTTGCAAGGTCAAGCATACCAGAAGATAAGTCAATGGCTGTTACACGATCACAAATTGTTAAAAGAAATTCTGTATTTTTTCCTGTACCGCAGCCAACTTCTAAACAATTTTTAAAATGATTATTGGCTAAAAAAGTACGGATTGCTATTGCTTCTAAATCTCTTGTTTTATTTTCATTGGTGTCGTATTGTGCTGCCCAACTATCGTATGCTTTACCTACTTCCATTTTAATCCATTCTGATTTTTATAAAGATAGCAGAAATAATAATCGAATACTATTTAACATATTGATTAACTAAACTGTTCGCTCACAAAATCAGCACAATATTGCTTAATCATTGTTCTTACATCACTGAATACTTTCATGATTTCTGCTTCAGTTCCAGTTTCCTTAGCAGGATCGGGAAAATTATAATGAAATTTTTGAGCATTGGATGGAAAATAAGGGCAACGTTCTTTTGCATTGTCACAAACAGTAATCACGTAATCAAAATCAACGCCAACATATTCAGAAATATTATTGGAGGTATGCATTGAGATATCAATTCCATCTTCTTTCATGGTGGCGATGGCTCTTGGATTCACGCCATGGGTTTCCACTCCTGCACTATAGACGATTGCCTTGTCACCAGC
>JBFYPO010000111.1:0-3352 GCA_041303215.1 Asinibacterium sp.
AGTTTTGAGCACCTTTAATTTTTAAATTGTATCAGTCTCAAGCTATCCGAATTCATTCCTAACACATAGGCCAATTGCTTATTAAATTGAATGGGCGCTATTTGTCTTACTTGACCTTTGACACTTAGGCCATTCATAGGCGTTGCTTTAAAATCTTGCTTTCCGGTGTTCACTAAAATGGTTCCATAGTCTGCATCGTACCTGCCCATTTGTACATTGTTATCGTAAAAATTACCCATCATTAAAATGTCAGGCCATTTGTCGCCGTTGGCATCCAATGTAACTGCAGCTTTATAAGCGGTGATTTGAGCTTCCCATGGCAACACCTTGGATGTAAATTGCCCCTTGCCATTATTGATAAATAGGGTATTCGCAAAATGATAGGCCTTCGCCACTTTTGAAGCCTTTAATTTATCCTTCGTAAAAATATCATACAAATTAGCCTTAGCAAAATCTTCTGCATATAAGAAAGATTTTTTAATCTTTGGAATCTGTCTTTGAATTTCATCCTTATTTGCAAATGGAATTTCCTTGCCTTGTAAATAAAACGTAATGATTTGTTCAAACTTTCCATTGTCATCAAAATCATTATAGTACATTGTAATAGGCTCCTTCTCCGTTGCCTTTAACCTAGTGTTTAAACCAAGATTTCCAGCAATAAAGTCCATATCTCCGTCTAAGTCAATATCAATAGGCAGAGTGAAATTCCACCAACCTTGCAATTCAGTGAGGGTAGATTTTTTCCATTTTTTTATAGAAGGATACAAGACGTCAATACCACCCCATTGATGGGTTAAAATAATTTCCATACCGCCATCGCCATCAATATCCATTTCATTAGCGCTTGTTATTAAACCTATTCCAACTAAATCAGGAGCAACGGTAGAGGTGACATTTTTAAAATGTCCATCTCCTGTATTGTATAATAAATAACTGTCTGTAGGCGCGCCATAATCCATCGCAGTGACCCTACTAGTAATCAAAAGATCTACAAAGCCATCCTGGTTAAAATCACGTGCAACGATTGCTGAACTTTGATTGTAAATAGGGATAGCCTCTTTAAGAAGATTAAATTGTCCAGCCTTACTATTTAAATATACCCTAGGCGTCATATGTTTGTCCTTACCAAAGTATTCATTACCGCCCGAACCAACTACAAGGTCTTTCAATCCATCTTGATTGACATCGACTATTACAGCAGTCACATCTTCATAATTACTATCTAATTTAAATGCCTCCTGTTTTGACTGTATAAATTTACCATTGGGTTGTTGACAGTACAAAGCAGCACTATACCCCCTTGCACCTCCAATAAAAATATCTTCTAACCCATCTTGATTGATGTCTCCAACCACTAAGGCTGGCCCTTCGGTTGAATTCATTTGAGGGATCAGTTGTTCTCTATTGAATTCTTGGAAGATATTTTCTTGGTGTTTAAATTGAATACCAGTGGCAGTAGTGATGTCACTTGCTTTTTTAGTGTCAAGGGGCCAATGTTGATTGATTAAATCATAATCAAATTTAGGCAACCCAGGTTGATAGCTAAAAGTTAATTGCTTTTTCTTGAATGCTGCTGTTTGAATTTTTTGAAAACTATTGTCAGGCCATACTAAAAATGCCGAATCTACTTTTGTATTCTTAATACCAATAGACAAGGGCACTTCCATACTGGACATGAATCCTTTTACTGGGAATTTTTCATAGGTCCTTATTTCACCTGGTGTAAACAAAACCAATTTTGCTCCAATGGCATTGATATTTTTTTCAGCACCCTTTAAAGTGATTGATACCGAATGTGCTGCACTATCTTTATTGGTTTTATTTTCATATATAAAAGACTTGTCATTCACATTGTTCACCACCAAATCCAAGTCTCCATCATTGTCAAAATCCGCATAGGCTGCTCCATTTGAGTAGGAAGATGGGTTATTGATAATGGCTTTTTCTTTGTCATCAAAGGATAGGCCTCTTTTATTCAAAAAGAATTGGTTCGGAATTTTAATTTCAGGAAAGCGGTCAATCAAAGCCATGTCTTTTTCACCCATTTTATTGTCCCTGATCTTTTCTTGAATTTCTTGATTGGATACATAGTTTACATAATCCATATCATTCATTCTCTTAGGAATGCCGTTGGCAATGAAAATATCTTTATACCCATCATTGTCAAAATCCATTAATAAAGTAGCCCAAGACCAATCGGTTGCAAACATCCCAGCATACATACCTACTTCACTAAACTTTCCATTACGTCGATTCCATTGTAAATTATTGCGGGTAAATTGATAATCATACCCCACTGAAATTTTATATTGATAAATATCATAGTCATCTTCTCCTAATGATCTTTTTAAAATATAAGGATCTTTAGGCAACATATCCATCGAGACGATTTCAGGGAAGCCATCATTGTTTAAGTCAGCTGCATCTACCCCCATGGAGTATTGACTGGTATGCATGAGTCTTTCTTTTTGCTCATCTTTGAAACTGCCATTCTTTTGATTGATGTATAAATAATCGTTTTCGTGGAAATCATTACCTGCATAAATATCCACCCATCCATCTAAATTAATATCGCTCATGACTACACCCAAGCCATAACTAATGGCAGTACTATTGATTTTAGATGCTTTGGTAATATCTTCAAAATGACCATTGTTATTAGCGAAAATACGATCGCCTGATAAGGGATCAAAAGTGCCCATGAAACTAGTCCTTGGGGCAAAAGTACCATTTTGATGCACCGAATGATTTAATAAGAAAACATCTAAGTCCCCATCCTGATCATAATCAAAAAAACTTGCCTGTGTGCTGAATCCAGAAAAATCTAATCCATACTCAGCTGCTGCTTCTTGGTATTTTGGCACTCCATTTTCTATAGATTGGCAAACTAATAATTGATTTTTGGACACAAACTTTTCAAAATTTCCTAGCCTGCAAATATAAATATCTAAAAGCCCATCATTGTTGATGTCTACTACAGATACCCCCGTATTCCAAGCACTATCCTGTGGTATTTGCGCCTGCTTGCCTACTTCTTCAAACTTTAAATTTCCTTTGTTTAAATACAACTGATTGTCTCCTTCATTTGAAGCAAAGAAAATATCTGCCTTGCCATCATTGTTGAAATCACCTGTTGCAACACCTGCCCCATTATAATAGTACATATAATGAAACATATTGAATTGTTCATTAGGATGTAATTTATTTTCAAATTGGATGCCGGTTTGTTCGGCAGTTAATGCTTCAAACAAAGGCGTTTCTTTAACTGCTGGATTGCATGCAAATAAAGTCACCCCCAATGCCAACAGGGAGATACAAGGCTTTAATGTAGAAATATAGGTAGACAACATAA